>NZ_CP147012.1:303571-607142 GCF_037126285.1 Bernardetia sp. MNP-M8 | reverse complement strand
TTGCTCATAAAATTCTTCAATCTTTCTAGGAGTTGTATCAAGGGCATAGATTTTTTTGAATTTATAGCCCTTTTTAGATTCTGATAAAATATAATTAGATTCGCTCAATTGATTTATTTTGTAAATTGAATCTCTTTCTTTATAAACATAATTATCAATTTTTGAAGGGATTTTCATAGGTTCTGTAAAAAGATTTCCAAATCCTACATCTAAAAGCCACTTTTCTTCTAGCTGCACAATTATAGCTAAATGGTCAAATTCTACTCCTAATTTTTCTCTCTTTTCATATATTCTTGCTGAGATAATCTGAACATCAAATCCAAGTTCTTTGAGAAGGTTATAAAACAAAAAATTGAGTTCATAACAAAAACCACCTCTTTTTTCTACAACTATTTTTTGATACAAAGAAGCTATATCAATACGTAGAGGTTTCTTTAAATGTATATCCAAATCTTCAAAAGGAATTGCAAAGACATGTTTTTTGTGTAGCTCGTTTAGCGTTTGTAGGTTGTTTTGTGGGGTTTGCCGATAATCTATTCGACGTAGATAATTGTCTAACTTCATTTCTTAATTATTTGTGTGTTTATTGGTTGTTGTTGCTATTGAAAATAACTTGTTTGTTTTTAACTAGTTAGTCTTAAGTAAACTTCTTTTTCTTCGATTTTTACTATTAAAAAGCTAGTGTAAAAGTAATCAAATTCTATATGTTATTTCAATTCTATAACTTACTTTAAGGAAATAAAAAATCCATTCAAGATTTAGATTTTCTCAAATTGCCTTTAGCTTGACATCCTGATTAAGACACAATTTCAAAAATAAAAAACTCTTTCATTATTTCTAATAAAAGAGTTCTTGTTTGAATTTTACTTCATAATGGATAATTTTATTTATTCCACGGTAACTGATTTAGCCAAATTTCTAGGCTGATCAACATTACAACCACGCATCAAAGCAACATGGTACGATAAAAGTTGAAGAGGAATAACTGAAACTAAAGGCATAAAGGCATCGTGTGTACTTGGTACTTCGATAACATAATCTACCTTTTTTGGAATAGCAGCATCTCCTTCTGTCACAACAGCAATTACTTTTCCTCGTCTTGCTTTTACTTCTTCGATATTGGATAAAATTTTATCATACGAATTATCACGAGTTGCAATTACCACTACTGGCATTTCTTCATCGATAAGCGCAATAGGGCCATGCTTCATTTCGGCAGCAGGATAACCTTCTGCGTGTATATAAGATATTTCCTTGAGTTTTAAAGCACCTTCTAAAGCAACTGGGAAATTATATCCACGTCCTAAATATAAGAAATTACGAGCATTGACAAAGTCTTTTGCTATTTTTTCTATTTGCGTATTTAGTTTTAGAGCTTGTTCTACTTTTTGAGGAATACGTTCTAATTGACGTAAAAGGTCTTTTAATTGATTTTCAGAAAGTGTTTTTCTTTCTTTAGCAAGCATAAGTCCAAGAAGAGCCAAAACGGTTACTTGTCCTGTAAATGCTTTTGTACTAGCCACACCTATTTCAGGTCCTGCATGAATATATGCGCCTTCGTGTGTTGCTCGTGCAATAGAAGAACCAACTACATTACAGACTCCAAAAATAATTGCTCCTCTACTTTTTGCTAATTCAATAGCTGCTAGTGTATCAGCTGTTTCTCCTGATTGTGAAATAGCAATCATTACATCACCCTCTTCTATGATTGGATTTCTATAACGAAATTCAGAAGCATATTCTACTTCAACAGGAATACGTGCAAATTCTTCAATGATATATTCAGCCACTAAACCAGCATGCCATGAAGTTCCACAGGCTACAATGACAATACGTTTTGCATTAACAAGATTATCTAAATATTTATGAATTCCACCCAAATTTACGTGTCCGTTGGCTGCAATAAGCCTTCCACGAAGTGCATCACGAATAGATTTTGGTTGTTCAAAAATTTCTTTTAACATAAAATAGTCATAACCCCCTTTTTCGATAGATTCTAATTCCATATCCAAAGTATGAATATAAGGAGTAGTTGGAATATCTTCAATGTTTCTGATAGTAAGTGAGTCATTTGTCAGAAGTGCTATTTCGCCATCATTTAGATAAACTACTTCTTTTGTATATTCTATAATAGGAGTAGCATCAGAAGCAATAAAAAACTCATCTTGGTCTTTTCCAATTCCGATAACCAAAGGACTTCCTTTTCGTGCTGCAATCAGTTGATGAGGACTATCTTCTGACATAATAATAATAGCATACGCTCCTACCACTTTATGCAGAGCCAAACGAACGGCTTCTTCTAAGCTACATTTGTGTTGGTCTTGAATTTCTTCGATAAAATGAATAAATACTTCTGAATCTGTGTCTGATTTGAAAGTATGTCCTTTATTGATTAAATCTTGTTTTAAGACGGAATAATTTTCAATAATTCCGTTATGAATAATTGCTAACCGACTAGAACCTGAATAATGAGGGTGTGCATTGACATCATTAGGTTCTCCATGAGTTGCCCAACGAGTATGTCCAATTCCTACTTTGCCTTCTTTACTCTTATTTTGTATAAAACTTTCTAGTTCGGCTACTTTTCCTTTTTTCTTATAAATATTGATACCAGAGTCCATTAATGCTACTCCAGAGCTATCATAACCACGATACTCTAATCTTTTTAATCCTTTTATAAGGATGGGGTACGCTTCACGTTGTCCGATATAACCTACAATTCCACACATAAATTCGTATTTTTTAATGATTTAGTGAGTTCTTTGAAAAATTTAAACTCTTTACTATTAGCAAATTACAGAATAATTTTAATTCACTTTTGATTTGAAAAGAGATTTATAAAAAAATAAGTATTTCTCATTTTATTTCCTCTCTTTTTACCTTTTATTCTGCAATGCTATAATACATACGTAATCTGATAGCAGGAAGGTTATTAGTATTCTTTTGAGTAGAAAAAATAAGTCTATTTAGACTGATATTATTTTCAGAAGGTTGTATAATCAAACCATCACTATCCACAATTAACCCTTTTGCTAGTTGATTGATATAACTTGTAATCGTCGCATAACTATATGATTTTCCTTGTATAGAATAGCCCATAGTAAGTCCTGTATTACCTCCTGATTCAGCTGGCAAAAACTCAATTGCACCAGTTGAAGTGTAATAAAAACCATCTCCATCTCCAAATAAAAACAAAAGCTGGTTTGGTGCTGTAATAGTAGAACTCATGGCAGTTTCTAACGTAGGAATATCTAATTCAACACGCTGAATAACCATACTTTGCCTATTTACAAAGTCACTTAAATAAGGGAATTCTAATTTTACACCAATTCCTGTTCCTGCTTGTATGGCAGCAAGGTTGTTTGTGTTTTCAGAAGAAACAAAATTTTGTGTAGTTAAAGGTGCTAAAGCCGAATTAGATAAATCACTTTCTATATTTGAAAAGCTCACAGGCATATCAAATTTGTAAGAAGATGAAACGGTATCACTTGGGTAATGAAAATATAAAGTAAGGTTGGTAGCAGGTGCTAGTGGATTTATTCCTATGATGGACGTATTAGGAGAAGTATTTCTAAAGGCAAGCCCTTTGGAAAAAAGTTGGAATAAAGAGTCATTTGCAAATTTATTTTCTACTCCATAATTAAACAATCTTCTTCCAAGTGTCTCTGAAAGAGAAACTCGCAATACTTTATTACTATCCAAAGCATTGGGATAAACAGCACTGCCTACAACTGCATTTGAAGTTTGAAGTGTATCAAACTGATAATAATTTTTACTTTCAAAAAGCTCTGAAACTTCATATAATTGTATTGTACTTTGTCCTGTTGTATCTCCGTATACATAATTTGTTTGGAAAAAACCAACTAATGAATCATAAATTGCTACTTCTCCTGCATCATTTTTTAGGTCTTCTGTAAGTGTGGTAAGTCCAATGTTTCCAAAACCTTGTGCTGAATATCTACCTACATATTCATCAGACAATGAACCCATCAAAAGGCGAGAGTTTCCAGTTCTGCTAGTTGTATTTACACTATCACTTTGAAAAACTTTTACGTTTATTGTTAGTGTATCTGTATAAAAAGTATTTATAAATTGTTCTTCTCCAATATCAATAGGCTCAGGTTCTTTCTCACAACTGGTCAAAGTGATAAAGAAAAATAGAGAAATGATACCAAAGAAAGAAGAACGAATCAAAGGAAGTTTTTTTGAGGATATTATCAAAAGGCGAGATAAAAAATTATTCTTTTTCATTAAATTAAATTTATGACAACTGTTTTAGTGGTTTTTGAAGCTTGATGAAAGCAGTACGAATTAACTGTCTTACTTTGTTGCAAAGAAGGCTTTAGAAATACCCTTTTTTGAAATGCTTTTGCAAAAGTACAAATTATATGGATATATTGGAATATTTGTCAGATTTGAGAAAATAGAAACTTTTTTACAAACAAAAAACAGACAGAATAATTTTATTCTGTCTGTTTTTTATAAAAAGTATATCCAATTAAACTGTTTTTTCCTCTTCAACTAGTTCTGCCATTCTATCTCCTAAAAGTGTTTTGTAAATATCATAATATCCATCACAAATTGCATCTTTGTCTCCTACAATCGTACTTACATTTTCAGATAAAGAAGCTGCAATAACATCATTGGTTTTGCCTGAATCTTGTGCATTTACTACACAATCAGAATATTTTGCACCCATTTCCATAAATCCTTGTGGTGTTGGATTTGCGATAAGAGAAGCTAACATTTCTTCATTAATATCGTCTAAGGCTACCTTATCAGCCAGTGTTGCGACATCAAAGTTTTGCTCAAAAAGGTTATCATACACTGTAGAGACAATTTTAGACTCTTTAAAAAGTGGTTCGTTTTGATAAGTTGTGCGAAGATATAAAGGTAAAAGACCTGTAAACCAATCATTACAATGTACAATATCAGGTGCCCAACCTAGTTTTTTTACTGTTTCGGCAACACCTTTACAGAAGAAGATAGCACGCTCATCATTATCTTCAAAAAGATTTTCTGCTTTGTCTTTATATAATTTTTTACGGTGAAAATAATCTTCATTATCTATAAAATACACCTGCATTTTGGCTTGTGGAATAGAAGCAACTTTGATAGTAAGTGGCTTATCTTCTTCTCCAACTGTAATATTAATTCCAGAAAGTCTGACTACTTCATGAAGACGATTTTTACGCTCATTAATAACTCCCCAACGTGGTACGATAATACGGATTTCGATGTCTTTATTCTGCATTGCTTCTGGCAACGGACGTACATAATCTCCAACTCCTAACTTATTCAAAAATGGTGTAATCTCGCTCGTTACATAAAGTATGCGTAGGCTCTCCGACATAGTATAAAAAGTTTGGTAAAATATTCTTTAAAAATTTTCTTTATTTTTCCTCTTGAATTACATATTCACTTAACACTAAAAAAGCAATTCATTAAATTTAAATAATAAATCTACTTTTGTGTATTTCTTTTAAAATTTGTTTTACAATTTCTTTATAGTAATTCAAAATGTTTTACAAAAATACGGATTTTTTTTCAGAAAACAATAGGTTTGTCAAAAATAACTTGTATTATTGCTTTTCAAACTCCAATTTGCACTACTTATGCTCTTTCGAATACTCAGATTCGATATTAAAATTGACTCCCTAATTTCATTCTTTAATAAGTGCAATTTATTATCTACTTACTTGTTCATTGTAAACTAAAAAAAGTTAGACGACGTTAGAAAATCAATAGTTAGTTTTTCTGTAATTTTATCTTTCTAGTTCTACTTTACATCCATGAAAAATATTCTTTTTGTAGTCTTTTTATTTTTGCCTTTTGTTTCTTATTCTCAAGTAGTTTCGCATTCTTTGGAAGATAGTATTTTGACTGTTTTTATGAAGTCAGATACAACAAATAAGTTAAGTGATTTTCAAAGTAAGGAGGCTATTCAGAGAGATACAATCATTATAAAATACCCTCCAAAGTCATTGAATTTTATTTTTTTAGATGTAGATTCTCTTGAATGTTCCAATATAGATATTACTCAAGCTAGAGGAAGAAGAGTTATTGGAACAGTTTCCTCAACAAGCGATAAGCTCTATTTTACAACAGAAAGAATTATTTGGGATAAAGATAATCTATATATTTTCAAAGAAGACAAAGTGATTTCTTCTTTATTTATCCTTAATGAAGTTGATATTAAAAAAGCTATACAAATCAAAGAACAGGAGATAAAAGATTCTTTAAATAGAATATCAGCCATAGAATATCATCAAAGACGCTTTGAAAAGCTCAAAGAACCTCAAGAAAATCTAACAGAAAAAGATAAAAAAAACATTGATAAGATTTATTCAAAAATAAAACTTCCAGATGGTAAAAAGAAAAAAATAGGTAATCATAAATTAATAGACAAAACAGAAATAGCAAATATTCATTGGATAGAATACTTACACTTTCTATTAGAGGATTCTTTAGGGAAAGGATATGTTGTAAGTTTGCCAGATAGTACAGTTTGGAACAAACTACATAATTCTTATGAATTGGATTACCATTATTTGAGACATCCAGTTTATAAAGATTTTCCTGTAGTCGGAATTACTTATGAGCAAGCTCAACATTATTGCATTTGGAGAGCAAATATGGTGAATGATTTTTTGAGAGAAAGAAACATAGATAAGGATTACGAAGTAATAGTTTATTATAGATTACCAACAGAAGAAGAATGGGAATATGTAGCTACAAAATATATTTTGAATAAAAAATCTAAAGAACATGTAGCCGAAATGACTTCCGAAAAAGGCATTGCCAAAGGAGGTAGTTTTGCTCATACCTTAGAAGAATGTGCTGCTGATAGAGTTCAAGTTTATGATTCTCCACAGGCTTGGTTAGGCTTTCGTTGTGTAGGCGAAGTGGTGGTTAGGAAGAAAGAAACAGAATGATTGATTTTATAAAACAAAAAAAGCTTTCTACATTTTCTGTAAAAAGCCTTTTTTTTGTATTTTAATTAGATTAAAGAGAAAAAATTATTCTCCTCCTCCACCTCTGCGTGAACGGCTACTTCCACCACCACTACGACTTCCTCCAGACTTGCTTCTTGAGCTTCCTCCAGAGCTACGAGTAGAACTTCCACTTCTATTATTGGAACGAGTATTTGAGCTTCCACTTGTACTTGTTCCTGTGTTGTTTCTACGATTTGAGTTTGTATTAGTGCGAGTATTTGTTCTGGTATTACTATTATTTCCTCGTTGATTAGAATTATTATAATTTCCGTTATTACTATTTCTAGTATTTGAAAAACGGTTATTGTTTGTATTTCCTTGTGTGCGAGTGTTGTTGTTATTTGTATTGTCTGTTCTTGTAGGAATAACAATATTACCACCTCTACGCTGACGTGCTGCTGTTACACTTTGACTGCGAGTGTCTCCTCTATAAATTCTATCATAACTATTCCAATTGTTTCCATAATAATAGTTATTTCCCCATCCTCTATTCCAAGAATTTCCGTATCCATAATAGCCATTTCCCCAACCTCTATTCCAGTAAGGGTCATTCCATCTGTTCCAGTTGTTGTAACCATATCCATACGACCAACCTGAGTTCCAACCTCTGCGAGAAGACCAACCTATTGACCAGCCTGAATTCCAGCCACTATTCCAGTTGTTTCCCCAACCATTGTTCCAATTGTTATAACCATAACCACCACCACAAGGTGAGCCACACGGACTTCCACAAGGGTTGTTACAAGGATTATTAAAGCCCGTATTTCCACAAGGGTTATTGAACCCACAAGGAGATCTAAATTGATTAAACTGTCCACATTCGTTACAGTTTTGTTGCTGATATGGTGTATAAGTTGGTGTAAATTGATTTGCTTGTGCTTCTTGAGCATCTAATTTTGCTCTTATTTCGGCTTGTTGTGCATATTCTGCTTCTGCTCTTGCACGAGCTTCATCAGCACGCTGTTGTGCTAAGGCTTCTTCTTTTGCTTTTTTATTAGATAAGGCAACACGGTCTTTTTTAGAACCGTAAACATCATCATAATCATAATTTGAATCTTGTGCAAAAGAGTTTGCAGAGAAGATAAAGAAAGCTACCAAAACTCCTATTATAGATGATATAGAAGGAGGCGAACCGATAATCGAACCAATGATATGGTGCGATTTTGTTTTATTTTTGCTTGTATTTTTCATAATAATATAGGTATAGTTTGAATGTATTTTTGATTTAGTAATTTACTAATTGTTGGCTTGATTTACTTTGATGAAGCTATCAAATAAGAGTCAAATATCTAGTTTTTGACTAGTTTCTATATTTTATTAACTCAAAAATGATGCTTCTGTTACTTATTAGATGC
Source organism: Bernardetia sp. MNP-M8 (assembly GCF_037126285.1). NCBI lineage: Bacteria > Pseudomonadati > Bacteroidota > Cytophagia > Cytophagales > Bernardetiaceae > Bernardetia > Bernardetia sp. MNP-M8. The sequence goes on along the minus strand of NZ_CP147012.1, from coordinate 598,792 downwards.
GAAAGTTGGGCAATAAGTTGCAGAAGATAGCAAATATTTATGTTAAAATCTTTCAAATTAATAAAGTAGCAATAAACCTTAGCTGATTTTACTAGATAATTGTACCTACAAATAGTTTTCAAATTCATATCTTTGCAAATCATTAGAAATAAAAATAAACAAAACAGAAAAAATAAATTCAAGTTATTTTATGACCAGTCAAAACGACAAACAAAACTCAAAGTCAGCTATAAAATTAGATATTTTAGCACTTGCTGCACATCCAGATGATGTAGAACTTAGCTGTTCGGGAACACTTTTAGCAGCAGCAGCCAAAGGAAAAAAAATAGGAATTGTAGATTTTACACGAGGAGAATTAGGCTCAAGAGGAAGCGCAGAAATTCGTGATAAGGAAGCCAAAAACTCAGGTGAAATTTTAGGACTTTCAGTAAGAGAAAATTTAGCTTTTAAAGATGGTTTTTTTTATGATGATAATGAACATAGATTAAAAGTAATTCAAGCTATCCGAAGATTTAGACCTGAAATAGTTTTGATAAATGCACCCTCTGACAGACATCCCGACCACGGAAAAGGTGCAGAACTTTCCAAAACGTCATGTTTTTTGAGTGGACTTATCAAAATAGAAACTCAGTGGGAAGGTGAAAAACAAGAACATTGGCGACCAAAACACGTCTATCATTATATTCAAAGCAATATGCTTGTACCTGATTTTGTAGTGGATGTAACTCCGTTTTGGGAACAAAAAATGAAATCTATTTTAGCTTTTGAGTCACAATTTCATAATCCAAATTATCAATCTGATGAAGAAGAAACATTTATTTCTTCGCCTCGTTTTGTGCAGTTTTTGGAAGCACGAGCAAAAGAGTTTGGACAAGCTATTCAAGTAAATTATGGCGAAGGTTTTATCAAAACGGCACAACTTGGAGTAAAAGACATTACAGATTTAATATAGCTTTGTGAATTTCTACTAGGTCAAATGCACGAAATTTTATTTGTCAGAGTAATATCAATTTACAAAGTGAATAACTAGTATGATTTGCTTTAATTAAATAGACACAGAAAAATTTTGTGCATTTGTCTTACCTTTCAAAATAATTTCTCCAAAATTCAAAAAACATTTTCGTATTAGTTAGTTATCTTTGTTTAGATTAATCAGAAATTTTAGAGAGTTTCGAAGAAACAAAAAAAGAAATTTACTGATAACTGTTTACTGATAACTGAAGACTCAAATATGAATTTCCGTATAGATTCTCCCTACAAACCAACAGGCGATCAACCAAAAGCCATTGCTGCTTTAGTAAAAGGCATCGAAGAAGGTGAAGACTTTCAAGTGCTTTTGGGTGTAACAGGCTCAGGTAAAACATTTACGATGGCAAATGTCATTGAAAAACTTGGTCGTCCGACACTGATTATTAGTCATAATAAAACCTTGGCAGCTCAGCTTTACGGAGAATTTAAACAATTTTTTCCTGATAATGCAGTCGAATATTTTATTTCTTATTATGATTATTATCAGCCAGAAGCCTATATTTCGGCATCAGATACCTATATCGAAAAAGATTTAGCAATCAATCAAGATATTGAAAAACTAAGATTGAGTACAACAGCATCTCTTCTGTCTGGACGAAAAGATGTAATCGTAATTGCTTCTGTTTCTTGTATTTATGGTTTGGGAAATCCGAATGAGTTTGCAGAAAACAGCTTGAAAATAAGTACAGGCGACCAAATTTCTCTCAATGCCTTTTTATTGGATTTGGTAGCCATTATGTATAGCCGAAGCGAAGAAGAATTTGCACGAGGAACATTCAGAGTAAAAGGAGATACCGTCGATATTTATCCTGCGTATGCTGATATTGCATACCGAATTTACTTTTGGGGAGATGAAATAGAGGCAATTCAGCGCATAGATCCAGTTTCGGGAAAGAAAATCAATGATGAAGATTATATGCTTTTGTTTGCTGCTAGTTTGTTTGTAACGAGCAAAGACACTATTACAAGAGCGATGGAAGAAATAGAAATTGACTTAGAAGACAGAATCCGTTTTTATGAAAATGACGGACGTTTTGAAGAAGCTGCTCGTGTAAAAGAACGCACCGAATCGGATTTGGAAATGATGAAAGAGTTAGGTTATTGTTCTGGAATTGAGAATTATTCACGCTATTTTGATAATCGTAAGGCTGGCGAACGTTCATTTTGTTTGTTAGATTATTTCCCAAAAGATTTTTTATTGATAATTGATGAGAGCCACGTAACTGTTCCACAAATTCGTGCGATGTGGGGAGGCGACCGTTCTCGTAAAATTTCGCTTGTTGATCATGGTTTTAGACTTCCTGCTGCGCTTGATAATCGTCCACTTACTTTCAATGAATTTGAATCGATGATTGACCAAGCTGTTTTTGTTACAGCTACTCCTGCTGATTATGAATTGCAAAAAAGTGAAGGCGTTATTGTAGAACAGATTATCCGACCTACTGGGCTTCTTGATCCACTTATTGAGGTGCGTCCGACACGCACACAAATCGACGACCTTTTGAATGAAATTGATAAAACGATAGCCAATGGAGAACGTGCTTTAGTTACCACAATTACCAAAAGAATGGCAGAAGAACTCAGTCGTTATTTTGAGCAGCTACAAATGAAAGTACGTTATATTCACTCTGACGTAAAGATTTTGGATAGAATAGAAATTATTCGTGAACTTCGTTTGGGTGTAATTGATGTTTTGATTGGAGTAAATATGTTACGTGAAGGATTGGATTTGCCAGAAGTTTCTTTGGTGGCTATTTTAGATGCAGATAAAGAAGGATTTTTGAGAAACGAACGTTCGCTTATTCAGACTATCGGACGTGCTGCTCGTAACTCAAACGGTCATGTGGTTATGTATGCTGACAAAATTACCCCTTCAATGCGCCTTTCGATTGATGAGACAAACCGTCGTCGTAAAATTCAACAAGAATACAACGAAGCCAATGGAATTACACCAACAACTGTTTTCAAATCTAAGGAAGCTATTATGCAACAAACTTCGGTTGCAGATGCTAAATCATTACCAAAAGAATTCTATGAAGAATCTAAAATGACTATCGTTATTGACCCAGTTATTAAGGGAATGAATATAAAAGAACTATCGAAAGTAATTGACCAAACCAAACGAAAAATGGAAACGGCAGCCAAAGAACTCAATTTTATGGAAGCTGCACGACTGCGTGATGAATGGCAAGAATTACAGAATTTGAGAGAGGAAAAAGTGAAGGCAGAGTAAGCTAATAAAAATAATTAACAAGATTTAAATAAATACAAAGGTAGGGTAAGTACGGTTTGTATGCGTCGTTTGAGTAAAGAAAGTTTCTTAATTCACTCAAATTTAAAACGCAACAATGAAAACACTACAAAATAAATCAAATAATAAGAAAACTAATTTTGCTGCTTTTTACAAAACTGCAATTCATTCATTTTTCAATTTATCAAAATTTACACTACTCACTCTTTTTTCTTTATTTTTAATTGATAAGGCAAATAGCCAAACACTTACACAAACTATCAGTGGAAAAATTTTGGAAGAGGGAACTGGACAACCTGTACCTTTCGCTAATGTAATTATATTAGATATAGAACCTCTAATGGGAGTGACTACAGATAGTGCAGGAAATTTCAAAATCAAAAATGTTCCTATTGGTCGTCATATTTTGCAGGTAAGTTATGTGAGTTTTCAAACTCGTCAGATGGAAGTGATTGTCAATTCAGTCAATGAAACTGTTGTTGAAATGCGTTTGAAAGATGATGGTTTTGAATTGGAAGGAGTCGTCATTACAGCACAAGAAGAACATGGAACACCACAAAATGCAATGATTTTATCAGGAGGAAGAACCCTAAGCATGGAAGAAGCCCGTCGTTATGCAGGTGGATTTGATGACCCTGCTCGTTTGGCTTCTGCTTTTGCAGGTGTAGCAACTAGCGAAATAGACAATAATGGTGTAGTTGTGCGTGGAAATAGCCCAAAGGGAATGCTTTGGCGTATAGAGGGTGTAGAAATTCCGAACCCTAATCATTTTGCTGATTTAGAAACGTTTGGTGGTGGAGGACTGACAGCATTGAGCAGTCATTTGATTGCAAATTCAGATTTTCTTTTGAGTGCTTTTCCTGCTGAATATGGAAATGCTTTATCAGGAGTGTTTGATATAAAAATCCGAAATGGAAAAACAGATAAACGAACTCATGCTTTTCAAGTAAGTGCTTTGGGAGTAGATTTTGCTTCAGAAGGAGCTTTCAAACAAGGAAAAGAAGCCTCTTATATTTTTAATTATAGATATTCTATGTTAGGTTTGATTTCTCCTTTATTACCTGAAAATGCAGGAGGAACAAACTATCAAGATTTTACTTTTAAGATTAATTTACCCACCAAAAAAGCAGGTACATTTTCAATTTGGGGAATTAGTGCCTTAGATAAATCAGGACAATTTGTTCAAGAAGATTCGACAGAACGTGAGTATGAAAGTGATTTTGAAGAAGCTGACAATAAACAATATATGGGCGCAGTAGGACTAAACCATCGTATTCATTTAGGAAAAATAGGTTATTTGAATACTAATTTTACAAGTTCTGGAAGTGGTATTTCTATCAAGACAAGTCGTCTAAATATAGAAACAGATATTTTACAGCCTACTAATAAAATAAAAAATAACCTTCTCAAACATACTTTTTCTAGTTATTTGAATGTTCAGTTAGGAAAAAAACATATCAATCGCACAGGAATTATTACCAATCTTTTGCAGTATGATATAGAACTAAAGGAAAAACAAGAAACTAATAATTTGGAGACATTGGTAAAATCTAATGACCAAGCTCTTCATTTTCAAGCCTATACACAATCTTTAATAGACATAAGTCCTAATTTTACAATGAATATTGGAAGTCATTTTCAATATTTAGCTATTACAGAAAAGTTTAGTATTGAGCCTCGTTTGTCTTTTGAATATAGACTACCTAAAAAACAAACACTGACTTTTGGATATGGACTTCATAGCCGAGTTGAGCCACTTTATATTTACTTAGTAAAAGACAGAAATACCTCTGAATATTTGAATAAAGATTTAGATTTTACAAAGGCACATCATTTTACTTTGGGTTATCAAAAAATGCTTTCTTCTACGCTGCGTTTGAAAGTAGAAACCTATTATCAAGAATTATTTAATGTTCCTGTAATTGCAAATACTTCGTCTTCTCTAATTAATTTAACTCAAAGTTGGTTTATCAATGATGCTTTTGTTAATGAAGGAAAGGGACGAAATTATGGTTTAGATATTACAGCAGAAAAGTTTTTGGATAAAGGTTTTTTCTATTTATTTACACTCTCATTATTCAACTCTACCTATCAAGGAGGAGATAAAGTTTGGCGTGATACTCGTTTTAATCAACAGTTTGTTAGTAATTTTTTAGTTGGAAAAGAGTGGAGTGTTGGTAATAAAAATAATAATGTATTAGGGCTTAGTTTGAGAATTGCCTACCAAGGAGGACAGCGTATTATGCCTGTGGATTATGCAACTTCCATTTCGAATCAAGAAATTGTTTTTGATGAAAATCGTGCTTTTGAAGAACAGAAACCAAATCCATTCCTTACTCATGTGTCTTTCAATTATCAGAAAAACAAATCAAAACACCGTAGTATATGGTCTTTACAAGTGCTGAATGCGCTTGGAGCAAAAGAATTTTATGGTTATCAATATAATTTCAGAACAAATAGAATAGATAAAGACCAACAAACTTTAGTTATTCCAAATATTGCCTATAAGATTGAATTTTAATAATTTTTATTTGATATATTAGCAAACCAATTATTTATCATCAAAACCTCATAAAATTATGTTAGTTACAAACACAGAAACAATTCATGGTGAAGAAATTACAGAAGTTTTAGGACTTGTAAGAGGTAGTACCGTAAGGGCTAGAAATGCAGGGCGAGATTTTGTAGCCTCTATAAAAAATTTCATTGGAGGAGAAATAGAAGAATATACAAAATTGCAAGCTCAATCAAGAGAACAAGCATTAGAACGTGTCATCAAAGATGCTGAGCAGTTGGGAGCTGATGCTATCGTAAATATTCGTTTTGAAAGCTCTATGATTTCGCAAGGAGCTTCTGAAATTTTTGCGTATGGAACGGCTGTAAAATTAAAATAAATTACCTAGCCTTTGTTGGTGTTTTAGTGTAACGACACCAACAAAACACCTTTATCTTTCTAATTCCATATTCAGCCTTGTCCACGTTTTATTTCCTACTTTCATAAGGGTAGTTTTGTCATGTTTGATTCGGAAGCCTACATTTTCATAGCATTTAACTGCTCCTTTTTTCCAATCAAAAACATTCAAATCTACCTTTTTTGTAGTTTCATCTTCAAAGAATAACGCTACCATTTGGAGAACAATTTGTTCTCCTATTTTTTTACCTCTCCATTTTTCATCTCCAATCAAAATACGTGAAAGTCGTTTGTTTCCCTCTTGATAATTAAGTTCGCAATGTCCAATAGTTTCGCCTGTTTCTTGCAAAACTACTTTCAAAGGTTGTATATCTTTTTTATTGATATAACTTTCTAACTGCTCATCTGTAATAGGAAAGATAAACATTTCTCCTCCAAACTGAATCATTTGCTCTTCGTCTTTAATCCAACTTTTGAAAGTTTCAAAGTCGTTTTTTGTGAAGGGTTTTAGTTCTATCATTTTTGTGTTTGTTTTTAATTTCTCTCAAAAGTTTTCAAGATTTTACATTCATATCCAGTTTCCCATTCTATTTTTGAGAAAACTGTTTTTTGCTTTTCTATTGGAGCAATTAGATTTTGATGATACCATTCAAACCATTCAGATTCATTTTCCTCTCTTCCAATATCTAAATCAAAACAAATTGAATTGTTATCTATATTAATAGTTACACATTTTTCTATCTGTTTATTGAAGATTGAAAAACCTATATATTCGTTATGTTCAATTTTATATTTTAGGATATTTACAAACTCTTCTCTGCCTTCTTGATTGTCTTCTAAGCTAATCCAATCAAAATCATTTCCTCTATCTATAATCCCTAATTTAACTTCCCAAGAAGTAGATTGCAATAATTCAATCAAATCAAGAGCATTAAAATCCAAAAACTCTTGTTTTTTGTAGCAGTTTATTTCTTTTGCGTAACCCATTTTTTTCGATTTATGATTAAAAAACAATTTTTCATAGTAAATTTGTCAAAAAGTATATCATCTCTAAAAAGCAAATCTAGTGAATTACCTTAGCACAAGAAAAAACGGAACAAACAATGAGGAAAAAGTTTCTTTTAAAGAAGCTGTCATCAATGGACTTACAAAAAATAGTGGTCTTTATTTTCCAGAGAATATTCCTTCTTTACCCACTTCTTTTTTTGAGAATATCGAAAATGTAGAAGACCATCAAATTGCATTTGAGGTTTTGAAGCCGTTTGTCAAAGATTCTTTGAATGATGAGCAACTAAAACAAATCATTGCAGAAACGCTCAATTTTCCTATTCCTGTTGTGAAGGTAGAAAATAATATTTTTTCTTTAGAGCTTTATCACGGTAACACACAGGCTTTTAAAGATGTTGGCGCACGTTTTATGTCTAGGTGTTTGTCGCATTTTTATAAAAATGAAAATTCAACTACTGAAAACGTAATTATTTTGGTTGCTACTTCTGGTGATACAGGAAGCGCAGTAGCCAATGGTTTTTTTGATGTAAAAGGAATTGATGTAAAGATTTTATTTCCAAAAGGAAAAGTAAGTCCGTATCAAGAATTTCAAATGACAACTTTAGGCAAAAATATTCAAGCCGTTGAAGTAGAAGGAACTTTTGATGATTGCCAAAAACTTGTAAAAGAAGCCTTTAATGATACAGAATTAAGAGAAAAAGTAACGCTAAGTAGTGCAAATTCTATCAATGTAGCTCGTTTACTTCCTCAGATGTTGTATTACTTTTTGGCGTACAAACAATTAAAAAAAGAGGATAATTTAAAAGGTAAAAAACTAGTTGTTTCTGTTCCTTCTGGAAATTTGGGAAATATTTCGGCAGGACTTATAGCCAAAAAAATAGGTTTGCCAATAGAGCGTTTTATAGCTGCTCACAATGCAAATGACACATTTTATAATTATCTCCAAACAGGAAAATATGAACAAAAATCGTCTGTTTTGACCTATTCGAATGCAATGGACGTAGGAAATCCTAGTAATTTTGAACGAATAGAATATTTATACAAAGGCAATTTAGAAGCCACCAAAAAAGATATTTCGGCTTTTACAATCGATGATAATTCTACTATAAAAGAAATTGCAGATTGTTTTGAGAAAAATAATTACCTTTTAGACCCACATGGCGCAGTTGGAAAATTAGCTTTACACAACAGTTTGAATGAAAATGAAATTGGTTTGTTTTTGGAAACGGCACACCCACAAAAATTTTCAGAAATTATACAAAAAGCCATTCCAAGTTATGAATCTGAAAAGGTAGATTTATCTAAGGCAAAGAAACTTTCTATTGAGAATAATTATGATAAATTGGTAGAGATTATTTTAGAATAGTTATTTAACCCTAAGGGTCTTCATAGTCCCTTAGGGTTTTGAAATTATTTTTTCCAATCTTGAAGTCTATCCAAATAAAGATACGATTCTACAAATTTTCTGTGTTCTTTACTGCTGAGTTTTTCCAAAAGCTCTAAAGAAGAAATATAAGAAGCTAAATTTCCATTTGAGGACAAAAATTTTCCGTCTTCTATGTAACTCACTTTTCCATCATCTTGTACTTTCAGATTGGGATAATTTTTCTGCAAATCCTTACCTCCACCAATCCAAGTAACAATTTTTTTACCGTCTGCAATTCCAGATTCTCCAATCAAACTAGCACCAGCACAATTACTGACTGTATAATCAGTATTTTGATTTTGCGTTTTGATAAATTCTACCAAATTCCTATTCTTTACTTGTAAGCTCATATCATAAGCACTTGGTACAATAAGAATATCCAATTTTGGTGCATTTTCTAAAATATAATCGGGAAACATTTTTAATCCTTCTTCACTTGTAATGATTTCATATTTTTCAGCAATTGTAATGACATTAAAAAGCTGTTTTCCATCTTCACTTTGTTTTGTAAAAACGTCCATTGGTGCAGTCAGTTCAGTAGTCAAAACATTATCGTACATCAATACGCCAATGATAGGCAAATCAGGATTCAATGATTTTAGATGTTGAGCTAATGAATTTTTAGAACTTTCATCTAATGAAGAAGATTCATTTTGTGAATTTTTATTCTTAGCATTGGGGCTACAACTTGCCAAAGAATCCAATCTTATAGAATCTAATTCTGCTTGGGTAAAATTATTTTTTTGTGCATTTTTAGAAGTACAACTAAATAAAATAAAAGTTGCAAATAGAATTTTTAGAAGTTTCATTGTTTAATGTTTTGATGTAATTAAAATTTTTAACAAAGCTACTTGCTTTCTCTTACAAAAAACTTAAACTGGTTTAAGAAAAATAATTACTATTTTTTACGTTCTCTTATTTCTCAACTGACTCAAATATTCGGGTGTCAAGCCTAGATAAGTAGCCAATAAATACTGTGGCACTCGTTTTACAAAATCAGGAAACTGCCTTCTAAATTCAAAGAAAATTTCTTCTTTAGAATAGTCAAACATGTATTTTACTCTCATTAAAGAAGCACCATAAGATTTTTGATAAACGATTCTAAAGTAAGTTTCTAGCTTTGGAAAAACTGCAAATAATTCTTGTTGATTTCGATAATCAATAGCCAACACTTCAGAATTTTCGACGGCTTGAATGCAAAAATCAGTTGTGCTTTGCTGCTCAAAAGCTAAATAATCAGTAAGCCACCAGTTTTCGATAGCAAACTGAATAGTTTGTTCTGTGCCTTTTTCATTCACAAAAAACATGTGAATACAACCTTTAGCGATAAAATAATTTGAAGTACATTTTTTACCAATTTCCAATAAAATTTCTTTCTTTTTTAAGGTTTTATGTTCAAAATAAGAAAGGATTTTAGACATATCTTTTTTATCTAGGCTAATAAATTTATTAAAGTGATTATATAATTCTTCTTTCATTTTGAATAGAAATATTTTTTACTCTAATTCTCCTTTATAAATTTGATTATTTCATCATAACGATTACTCCAAGGAAAGAAATATTGAACCATCATCGGAATGTGTGATTTGTTGAGTAAAATAGGCTCTACATTTGGCTGAAAATGATGCAAAGAATCTACAAAATCTCTATTCGAAACCTTTATTGATTCATAGGTTTTTTTACCCAAATAAAGCATAATTGGGGGAGTTTGCTCATCAATATAATAAATGGGCGATGCTTTTTTCCAAGTTTTGGGGTCTTTTGTCCAAGTTGTATCATAACTGCTATTGCTTGTGGGTGGTTCTTCTTGCAAAAAATTATACATATCTAATCCTGCTGCATCATTCAAAATCAGACCTGAAACAGTATTATCTTTTATGTCATATTTTGGATTCATAGTAGAAAGAGCAATTAAATGTCCTCCTGCTGAATGTCCTGTCAGAAAGATTTTATCTGAGTTTCCATTATATTCTGCAATATTTTCTTTTGTCCATTTTATAGCTGTTGCAACTTGTTTTGCCATATCGTCATAGTTTGCCTTTGGACTTAATGTATAACCTACAACAACTGTAACAATTCCTTTTTTAGCGAAATTTCTACCAAAAAAATTATAGGTTTCTTTATCTCCACTATTCCAATTTCCTCCATGAACAAAAATCAAAACAGGTAATTTTTCATTTTTAGAATCAAATTTTTTGAAATTCTTTTTGAGTTTTTTAGGCGAAAAAATATTTAATGTCGGTAAAGGTTCTTTGGCTGTTTTTTCAGAAACAGCTTTATCTAAATAAGCTACATTTTCATATTTTTTGGAGGCACAATTAGAAAACATTAATGTAATTGTAAGAAGTGAAAAGAGTAAAAATAAAGTTAAAAAAGTGTTTTTCATAATATGGCTCACTCTTCAGAGCGAGAAGGGAAAGGTTTATGGTTAATTTTTGATGCAATTCTAACCATTTCTACAAAGTAAAGTTATCAGATTTAATAAATGATAAGCTCATTACTTATTTCTGACTTGTTTTTGAGTGATATTTTTTTGTATTTTGAATATGTATAACAGACTTCCCAGTCTGTTTCAGAACAAAATGCATACTTCTAAACAGACTGGGAAGTCTGTTATACTTAATAAAATTTTATGCGATACACAGGAGAAACACTAGAAAAACTAGAAAACATTTTCGAATTAGGAGGATATAAAGTTCGGTATGAAAAAGGCAACTTTCGTTCGGGTGCTTGTTTGGTAAAAGGTACACCTATTATTATAGTCAATAAAATGTTTACTAATGAAGGAAAAATCAATTCTTTGATAGAAATATTGAAAGAAGTTGATGAAACTATCGAATTTAAAAATTTTATGACAGACGAACTAGAAAGCGACTACAAGAAATTTCTAAAACATGAACCCAATTAATTATTTGTTTTAATTGAATCCTAATTAATCACTAAAAACTAATTATTCCTTACTAACTATATGATAGACTTTTCACACTTCACACTTGATAATGGCTTACGTGTTTTTGTTCACCAAGATAAAACAGTTGCAATAGCTACAGTAAATATTATGTACGATGTGGGTTCAAGAGATGAATCACCCGAACGTACAGGTTTTGCTCATTTATTTGAACATTTGATGTTTAGTGGCTCTGCAAATATTCCAAATTTTGATACGATTGTACAACAAGTTGGAGGTTCGAATAATGCCTATACTTCGCCTGATGTAACCAATTATTATACGATCGTTCCTGCGCCAAATGTAGAAACGGCTCTTTGGTTAGAAGCTGATAGAATGTTGTCGCTTTCTATTAATGATAATTCGTTGGAAGTTCAGAGAAAAGTAGTTATTGAAGAGTTTAAACAGCGTTATTTGAATCAGCCTTATGGCGATATTTGGCTTCATTTACGTCCTTTAGTTTATCAAAAACACTCTTATAATTGGGCAACCATTGGAAAAGAAATCAAGCACATTGAAGATGCAACTTTAGAGGAAGTAAAAGCCTTTTTTTACAAACATTATAGACCTGATAATGCCGTTTTGGTAGTAGCAGGAAATGTAGAAAAAGACGAAGTAGAAAAGATGGTTAAAAAATGGTTTGGAGATATTCCGAAAGGAAACCGACCTATGAGAAACTTAGAAAACGAACCACCACAAACTGAAGCTAGACACAAAAAAGTAGAGGCAAAAGTTCCTTTAAACGCTATTTATAAGGCGTATAGAATGGGACATAGGAAAGCAAATGATTATTATGCTACTGATTTGGTAAGTGATGTTTTGGGAAGAGATAAATCAGCTCGTTTATATCAAGAACTTGTCAAAGAAAAGGAAATGTTCAATTCTATTGGAGCATATATTATGGGTTCGGTAGATGAAGGTTTATTAGTTATTTCTGGAAAACTAAACCCTGCTTACTCACCTGAACAAGGCGAAGAAGCCATTCAAACTGTAATTGATGACTTTTTAGAAAATGGAATTTCTGATGATGAACTTACAAAAGTAAAAAATCAGGCAGAAGCCTCACATATTTTTTCAGAAATTGAGGTACTAAATCGTGCTATGAATATTGCCTATTATGCAATCTTAGGAGATGTGGAAATGGTAAATACAATAGCTGACCAAATGGCAAAAGTTACCAAAGAAGAATTGATGCAGACTGCTAAAAAGACATTAAGAAAAGAAAATTGTAGTACACTTTACTATTATTCTAAGGAACTGAACGCAGTTACAAATTAAGCCATTAAAAAGTAGGGACGCTATGTATATTGTCCCTACTTTTTCTACAAATCAATTTTATAAGTGATTTTCAAGGTGTGTTCTTGCTCTGTTTTTTCTACTTGGATTGAATTTCTACTTTTATGTATTAATACCATAAAGTCTATGCTGTATCCAGTATAATATTCTTCTAAAAAAATAGATAAATTATTTTTTCCCTTTATGATTGATTTAATCATTTTCTTTATTCCTTCTCTTCCTTCTTCAAGAAATACTTTATTAGAGTTTTCTATTTCATAACAAACTTTATCTAAATCTTCAAAATCATAATGTTCTATCAAAAACTCAAGTAAAATGTAATTTTCATATCGAATAATTTGATAAAATGAAGATGTACTTCTCCGATATTGTTGATGCAGATTTTCAACAAAAATACTAAAAATTGAACATTTTGCTTTGTATTCTACTCCTTGATTGTCTAAAAACTCTTCCAATGGGTCAATATCACTCTTTATTTCGTGCCTACTAACTCCAAACCTTCTCATTTCTTCAAAAGCAAAAATAGGAAACTCTTTTTCTATCATACGCCCATAGTAATTTTATGAATAAACTTTGTCATTCCTGTTTGCCCGTTGGTCTGTCCTTTTTGTATTTCTATGGGAGATAATGTTTGTTTGACAATATTTGCAATAGGAAGTGTGTAAAAAGGGTGTTTAGCAGCATCAAAAGCATCACTAAAAAGCTCTAAAAGTTTATCAATTCCTCCTTTCAAAAACATAGGATTACAATGTTCAACAGCTTCTATAATTTCTTCGCAGTCATTTCCATGACACCAAACGTAAAATAAAGCAGAAGTTTCAGTTTGTTTGATGAGTTGGTATTCTAATTCTTTTGATTTATTTTCTAATTCATTGAAATAGGTTCCCAAAATACAGTTGATAATATCTTTCTCCTTTTTTTTGAAAGATAATTTATCCATTGTTTCTTTGAGTTTTTCAAGTTCTAAATAAAGATTGTGTTTGCTTATTGGAGTTCGCACAGGTCTATTAAAAACATAGATTGGGTATTCTAATTCTTGCATGTTAATTCAAAAAAAATAGTAAAGTAAAAAATAGTAAGTAGTTTTAAGTGAATCTATAGAAATAAAGTCTTGATTTTTATAGAAATAATGGTATGTCTATCCTTGTGTCAGAAAAGAATTGAAGGAAATGACACAAAAGGATAAGAAAGTAATAGAACTACTAAGATACGAAATTTTTGACTTATTTTTTTAGCTTCACTTAATACAGGGAAGATTATAAAGAAAGGTGGTAAAAATGAGATAGTTTGATAAATTTTCTGTTTTTGTAATTCTAGGCTAAAAAATGTTCAATAACACCAGTTAGTCAGAATTATTCTATTTTATTCTTTCTATCAAAATAAATATTTCTAAGAAAAATAAAACTCATTATAGGCATCAGTAAGGCAAAGGGAAGAGAGGTAATAATAAGAAGTTTTTGAAGTGCTGTCAAAACATCAATATTTGGTTTGGCTTGTCCTAAAAGTAAAACAGCAATAGCAAAAACTACTATAAATATAGACCAAATAAGACGGTGAGAACGCTTAGGCTCAGATTTTCCATCATCAGTAAACATACTCAAAACAAAAACAGCCGAATCTACCGAGGTGACTAAGAAGCTAATTAGAAGTAGAACGACAATAAAGTTGGTGAGACTAGAAAGAGGATAATTACTCAAAAAAACAAAAAGAGAAGTAAATACATTTCCAAATTCGTTTTGATAGGTTTCTAATGTATCAATAAACACAAAAGCTGAATTAGCAAAGAAAGCAAACCAAATAAAAGTACCTAGAGAGGGTAAAATCAAAACTCCCAAAATCATTTGTCTAATCGTTCTGCCTTGAGAAATACGAGCAATGAAAATTCCTGTAAAAGGACTCCAAGCCAACCAAAATGCCCAATAATAATATGTCCAATCTGTCAAAAACTCTTCACCTGCATTATATTTTCCAATAGCTACACTAAGAGGAATAAAATCAATAATATAGTGAAAAAATGCCTTGGCAAAAAGAATCATTACCTCTAAAAAATCACTTTGGACTACTATAAAAAGAAGTAAAAAAGCTGTAACAGCTATATTAGCCTTTGAAATAATCTTTATTCCTTTATCGATTCCATTCCAAACAGACAAAAAAGCTAATCCACAAATAAGAACAGTTAGTAAAATGGTAGTTTCAAATCCAAAGCTACTTGTGATTCCATTTCCATACAAATGATTTAGTCCTCCATTTATTTGTGTTGTTCCTAATGCTATCGCACCCACTAAACCAAAAATGGTAGTCAGGATAGCTAAAACATCGACAAATAAAGTAATTACTTTTGACGACGTATTTTTAGGCAAATCTCCTAAAGTTGCACTAACTAAAATAGGTTTTTTCTTTTCAAAAAAATAATATCCAACTAGAAGGGCAAAAAGTCCATAAAAAGCCCAAGCTGTGAAACCCCATTGGTAAAATGTATATTCTAAAGCCAAAACATCAGCAGAAATACCTGTTTTGAGAGGTGGATTTTGAGACATAAACACAGGCTCTTGAACAGCACGAAGTAAAATTCCTGCTCCCATTCCTGCACTATATAACATTGTTATCCATGCCCAAAGACTGTATTCTGGTTTTAGCTTTTTATCACTTTTTGATTTTCCTGTTAAATTGCCTAATTGTCGTTTTCCTAGAGGAGACAAAGCAATTCCTAAAATAAATAAGACACAAAAAAGACCTAGATAAAGATAAAATCGTCCAAAATACTGACGAACTAAAAGAGACGTTATTTCTACTATTTCATAAAAGCCTGTCGTGTCAAAAAAAATAAAAATCGAAAAGAAGAGTAAAATACTTAAAGATAATGTGAGAAGAATATTTTTCATAAAATAAATACTAAGTCAATCTTAGATTTTTGTTTACAAGGGCGTTTATATATTTATTTTATTTTTTGAATTACCCATTATTTAACCTCCAGTTTTCCAAAAAAGCACGGGTTTTACTAGGAAAATAGAGAAAAGTAAAAGGCAAACGGTTTCCATGTTTTGCTTTAAACTCTTGCAAAGTGCTTCCACGAGGAGGAAAGATACAAACATCATAATTTCTTTTAAAGCTAAGAGCAAACTGTTCGAATTCGTATTCTGTCATTCCCTTAAAAAGTTTGTCTTTTTCTATAGTTAGAATTTTTCCTTGAGAATTGGTAATAATATGAAAATAGAAGCGATGATTACTTGCTTTATCTTGTTCACACAAATCATCATACCATTCTTTACTAAATGTTTCGATCAGACAAAGTTCTATTTTTTGATAATTTTCTACAATACAATCTCGGTCTTTTCTAGGAATTGAGCCTAAAAACACTTCATTCTCTACTGATTTTGACTCTAAATGATAAAAATTGAATGAAGATAAAATAATACATAAAAGGGGAAACAAAAAGAGTAAATTTTTATCTTTCATAAATTATAATTAATTGTGTGTAATAGGATGTTTTCTAAGTTATAATCCACTAAAATCAATCCATAATTTTAGTTATTACGTCTAAAAATTGTAAAAAATAAACTACTAACACTATTAAATATACTAAATTACCATCTTTTTTACTAAAGAATGAAAGAATCCTGTACTAGGCACAAAAAAAACCAAGATTTATTTTACTAAATCTTGGTTTTGATTTTTATTTCACTTAATAAATAAAATAAAAAGAGAGAATTTTTTAGTTTACACTAGAATTTGCTTTTTCTTTAGCATTGTTAGCTAATGTAGTAGCTTTTTGTTTTCCTTCTTGAAATTTCGTTTTTACAGCTTCTGTATTTTTATTGATAATATCTTGTGCTTCATTAGCAAGTTTTTTGCCTTTTGCTTCTGCATTTGCAACCACTCTTTTTGTTTCGCCTGAAATGCGTTCACGAGTTTCAGAACCTTTTGCTGGAGCTAATAAAATACCAACAGTTGCACCAATTGCTGCACCTGCTACAAATAGAAGAGCGTTTGTTGCTGCACTTGAACTGTTATCACTTTCTGTATATTTGTCTTTTTGGTTACCATAGAAAGTTTTGATTCCACCATAGGCTGCAAGAGCTAGAGGAATAAACTTTTCTACGCTATCAGTCAATGTTTCTTTTACATCTTCTGCTTTATGTTTTGCATAATCCTGTACATCATGAGCTAAATGTCTAGCATCATTTTTTACTGAATCAAAATCAAAATTATCAACTCTATTTTTGACTTTATTTTGAGCGTCTTTAAGGTTTTCTTGGAATTTCATAGGAATATAAAAATTATAGTTTAAAAAAATGAAGCAATTTTAAAAATGACTTATATTAATGGTCATTGCTTGTATAATTAACGGCAACTACCAAAAAAGGTTTGATAAAATTTAAAATATTTTTTTGTGTAAAAAATCAGATAGTGGTTTGACAAAACGGTCTATATCTCCTGCACCTATTGTCAGCAAAATTTCTACCTCATTTTTATTAATTTTATCTTCTATATAAGTAAGTAATTCGGTATCAGAAAGTAATATTTTATTTTTAGCTTTTGTTTGCTCTAAAATAATATCTGAAGTAATTCCTTCAATTGGCAATTCTCTTGCTGGATAAATATTAAGTAAAATAAGTTGGTCATTAGGATTTTCCAAACTCAAACTCTCAGCAAAGCCTTCTTGAAAATCTCTAGTGCGTGAAAATAAATGAGGCTGAAAAATAGCAGTTACTTTTTTATTTGGATATAAATGTTTGATAGAAGAAAGTAAAGCCGAAATTTCGGTTGGATGATGTGCATAGTCATCAATATAAGTAATTTGTTTGCTTCTAAAAACATACTCAAAACGTCTTTTGACACCTTTAAAACTAGCTACTGTATTTCTAATTTTTTCAGTAGAAATATTAAGTTCACGAGCTACAGCAATGGCAGCACACATATTTTCCACATTATGAAATCCAGGCATAAAGAGTTGTAGATTTTCTATTCTTTCATTTTTTTGAGTATCTACAAAATCAAAACGACATGAATCTTTTTGAAGTTCATCTAAACAAATATTCTCAGCATAAATTTGAGTTTTATTACTAGAACTGTAATTTATCAATTCTACATTTTCATGTAGCGAATCTTTAACTGAATCAGCTATATTATTTTGAGCGAACAAAAGACCATTTTCTTTTACTTGACTTACAAAATCGCCAAATGACTTTTCAAGTTCTGTCTTTTCTCCATAAATATCCAAATGGTCGGCATCAGTTGAGGTAACTATGGCAATCGTTGGATACAAATGCAAAAATGAACGGTCAAACTCATCAGCCTCCACAACTGCCCAAACTTCATCAGTATTATTTATATCATTGACTACCAAATTTGAATTAAAATTAGCCGAAATTCCACCCAAAAAAGCTGTACAATTTATTCCACCTTCTTTCAAAAGATGTGCTACCATTGTCGAAGTAGTTGTTTTTCCATGTGTTCCTGCAACGGCAATTGTTTTTAAAGAGTGAGTGAGAAGTCCCAAAACAGCAGCTCGTTTGAGAATGGTATAGCCATTTCTTTGAAAAAATAACAGTTCAGAATGTGAACTAGGAACAGCAGGTGTAATTACGATAAGCGTTTCGTCTGGAAATTCTCTTACTTCTTTTGGAATTTGGTCGACATTATCTTCAAAATGAATTTTGATTCCTTCATTTTCAAGGTTCTGAGTAAGAGGTGTTTTTGTTTTGTCGTAACCTGCCACCGTTTTTTGATTGTGAGCAAACCAACGAGCAATGGCACTCATTCCAATTCCACCAATGCCGATGAAATAAACGTATTTTATGTTTTCTAATTGTATATTTTGAGCGTTCATTATTTTTATAGTTTTAAACCCTAAGGGACTTCATAGTTCCTTAGGGTTTGTTTGCTTTTTTTTATACAAAAAACGATAAGAATTTTTAGATTTACAAAATTATTTAGTTTTATCTATTATAGATTTCAATTTATGAAATTTTGGCTCATTTAATATATCATAATCTTTGTTAGTAGCAAGTAGAACTGCATTTCTACAATCCTCTACTCGCTTTAATAACGGTAAAATCATATCGTTACTATGATTTATAAACTTTTTTAGTTCATCCGAAGATGTTGGAATTTTATAACCACTTCTACTACTTGCAAGTATAATTCCGTCATCTCTTAAACTAGCAATAATTTTAGAACTGAAATATTGTTTACTAATTTTTTTATCACGGTTTATGTTTAGATGTTTGATAAATTCTCCTGAAGTAGTATATTCTTTATGATGTTTTGACTGATGAAATAATAAAAGTAGTTTTAAGAAATTGATTTTATCTCTTTCATTTTCTTTATTACCTTTTGCTCTATCTATAAAATCAAATATTCTTGTTAAACTAAGATTCGCTATAATTTTGTTGTCTTCAGAAAATGTTACATCCTCATCAAGATCTTTTATATTGAATTCTCTAGGGAAACGATTTAAACTTATCAATTTATTATTCAAAATCTCTAAAAATTCATCTGATTTATTAGATTTTTTTGTTTCATCAAAAATAAACCCTAATGTACCTGCAATGAAATCAGCTAATTGAACGCCTAACTCATTATGACTTTTCTTTATATGAAATTCAGAGCCAGAGAATAAATCACGAATATGGTTTTCTTCTACATAGCTTTTAAATCCTTTCATAAAATCATTTCCTCCATGTTCATCTACTTTTAATTCTAATTGAGGGAATGTTCTAAATAACTCTTTGTATAAAAGACCATTTAAAAACTTATAAAAGGACTTTTTATATTTAAAACCTTCTCCATATAATTTTCTTTTATCAACTACAACTCCATAAACTGTAAAATTTATCTTTGTTAATTGTTCAAGAATAATCAATCTTCTTCGATGATTATCAGAAACTTTACTAGATTTTATTTCTCCTGTTTGAAAATATTTTTTACGTATTTCTTCTATTTGTTTCTCAACGTCCTCCAACTCATCTTTTCTGATAATTACACTAGCTGCTATAAAATGACTACCTATATCAAATTTAAAAGAATTAGTACCAAATTCATCAGCAAAAGCAATAAATTTACTCATTTTGTTTGTATTTAAGTATGAAAAAATATCTCAAGATATAGAATGTTTTACAAAAAAAAGATGATTTTTTAGTTTCAACTATTAAAAATAATTCAATAATATTTTCATTCTCTAATTTCTAAACTACTGCTTTATCTTTTTTGAAAGATAAGGACTGGTAATAAAAATCAAAATAATAATTCCCCAAACAATACTTGATGGAATTGGATTTTCTTGAAACTGTCTGTAAGAAGAAATCAGAATGGCTGCTAAACAGCTTATACTTCCCAAAAGACAAAACCAATGGTACTTTACTTTTTTCTTGAAAGCTAAATAATTGACAATTCCGAAAGTAATCAGAAAAATCAAACTAGCAGCTTCTACCAAACTATCCAAAGAACCAATAACGGCAAGTAAAATAGCTAATGCTGCAAGGATAGAAATGGCATAAAAGGGAACTTTTGATTTGTTTTCTTTTGCCAAAAAAGAAGGTAAATCTTTATTTTGTGCTACTGTTTCGACTAATCTTCCTGTTGAAAATAAAGTTGCATTAATGGCAGAGCCTGTCGAAAATGCTGCTGCAATTGTCACCAAAATAAGCCCTGTTGTTCCTAATGCTTGTTTTCCTGCTAAAGCTAAAGCCACCTCCTTTTTTTCGATAAGCACATCAGCACCTACAAGCATAGTTGCACCCAAAGAAACCAAAACATAAATACCAATAACTGCAATAACTGCTGAAATGGTAGCTTTAGGAAGTGTTTTTTTAGGGTTTTTCATGTCGTCGTAATCATAGGAAAGAAGTTGAAAACCTTCGTACGCCATAAAAATAGTAGCTGCCCCAATAATAGCAGTATGCCAAGGTTTGGGTTCAATTCCTTTTGTAAGTTGTGGCATATCCCATTGTGAAAGTCCGAAAATAGCCAAACCTAAAAGAACAAAGAGTTTTCCCCAAACAGTAATAATTTCTACATTAGATGAATCGCCTATACCTCTAAAATTGATAAGTGCAAGTCCAAAAATAATAGCAAAAGCAAGTACACGAGGCAACCAATCGCCCAAGTTTACCACATTAGCTACATAATGTCCGAAAGTAAAAGCATACACAGAAATAGTAAGAATATAGCCTAAAATAAGAATCCAAGACAAACTTGTGGCTATTTTTTCATGAGTAGCTTCTGAAAGAAAAGTAAAAGCTCCACCACTTTTTTCATAAGTAATAGAAAGTTGTGCATAACTATGCGCTGAAATAAGTGCAATCACTCCTGCTATTATAAAACTAAGCCAAGCCCATTCTGCTGCTGTACTGATAATAACTCCCAAAACAGAAAAAATTCCACCTCCAACCATTCCACCAACAGCCATAGACCAAGTGGCATTGAAACCCATTTTTTTATCTGTATTTTGTTGTTGATTTTTTGAATCCGAATTACTCATTTTTCTAGTGTTTTAATATCCCATTTTTTTAATTTTGGATGATAACGCAATAATTGATTTTCTTTTAATCTTGCTAGTGTATCTGAAATAGTATAAACGATAACTTCTCCTTTTTTCACAAAAACAAACAAACTATCTTGACTAGATACGTCAAAAGTAGCTTCTTTGGTTTTGACTCTGAAACTTCCTGCATCTAATGTAAAGGAAATTAAATTTGGTTTTACTTCTAATTCTGCCAAACCTACAAGCTGAACAGCTCTTTCATCGCTTCTAAATTCAGTTGGAAAAACAAAACGAGAATCTGTTGTATAACGTACTTTTGAGCTATCTGAAAGTAGTTTGTCTCGCCATTCTTTTGGTTGGTTATCTACATAACTATTGAGATATTGCAAACCAATGCCTAAACCAATAGCAAAAACAATCACAACAGAAAAAGCAAACCAAGAATTTTTTGATTTTCGTTTTTTTAATCGTTTTTTAAGTTCAGACTCTTCAAATTCTTCATACTCTTTTCGTTCTGATAGAGCTGTTGCTGATGGAACAGTTCTATTTTGACTTGAGTTTTGAGTTGGTTTTTCTTTTTTAGATTTGTCTGTTTTATTACTTTCTATATCTTCAAAACCCAATTTCTGATTGATTTGATTTACAATTTCTTCAAAATATAAAATCTCATTATTTTGTTTATCAGAGTTATTATTTGTATCAAAATTTGGAGTTTCTAAATTAGTTCTTTGCCAAATTTCTTCCCATGCCAAAATTTTTTGAGGTGGTAATTCTGCCTTTTCAGCATCTTCTTCTTCCTCACCTTCTTCAATTATACGCATCAAAATAGTTCGCTCATAAGGCGAAATTGTTCCTTGAAGGTGTTTTAATAATAATTGCTCGCTTTCAGTAACTTTCATAATTTGCTGTTTGAGTATATACAGCTACGAAGGTAAAAAAAGATAGACTAAGTTTTGAAAAATAGCATTTTTTTTGTGTAAATTATGAGTTATATGTTATAAACAGAATTTAAAAAACACTTACTTATGAATCGTCGAAAATTTTTAAAAATCGGAGCAATTACATCAGGTGTTGTTCTTGTGGGAGCAGCAGGAGGAAGCTTTGCTCTTGACCACAAATTATCTACAAAAAAAGAAATACTGAGAAATATTTCTTTCTCGTCATTAAAAGAAGCCCAAGAAGAACTAGATAGATTAGAAAAAATAGTCTTGTTAGACCCTAAAAAAATTCAGTTAATCGGAGATTGGTCGTTGCATCAAAATCTTGTTCATTGCGCTCAAAGTATAGAATACTCATTGGTAGGATTTCCCAAACATCGTCCAAAAATTATTCAAAATACTATAGGAAAGATAGTTTTTGAAAAATTTGATGCACAAGGTTATATGATACACGATAGAAATGACCCTATTCCAGATGCTACGCCAATAGAAAAAGAGGGCAACTTACAAGCTGCTTTTGATAGAGTGAGAAAGTCTATTTCCGATTTTGAAAATCATAATACGGCTTACGAACCTCATTTTATGTATGGGAATCTTTCTAAATCACAATACGAAAGAGCGCATTATTTACATCTTGCTGACCATTTGACAGGATTGAATGGGTAGCTCTATATAAGAAGTCAAGATGATAATCTTAATTTTTGTAGTATTTTTTTTAACTTCGTTTTTGATAAAAAATAAAGCCCTTGTTGGTGTATCACTAACAATACAATAACCAAGAAATGAACAACACAGAAAATACTAAAAAAGTCCTTTTAATGATTTTGGACGGCTGGGGAATTGCTCAAGATGCAACCGTTTCAGCTATTGATGCAGCCAAAACGCCTTTTGTAGATAGTTTATATACTAATTATCCAAATTCAAAACTCAGAACTGATGGTGAGTTTGTAGGACTTCCAAAGGGACAAATGGGAAACTCAGAAGTTGGACACATGAATATTGGTGCAGGAAGAGTAGTTTATCAAAACTTAGCTCGCATAAATTCTGCTATTCAAAATAATGAATTAGATAAAAATGAAATACTACAAAATGCCTTTAGTTATACAAAAGAAAAAGGCGTAAAACTTCACTTTGTGGGTTTGATTTCAGAAGGTGGAGTTCACTCTCATACTTCTCATCTAAAAGCTCTAACCTCACTTGCTACAGAAGCTGGTTTGAAAAATATTTTTATTCATGGTTTTACAGATGGAAGAGATACAGACCCAAATTCAGGAGAAGGTTTTTTGACAGATTTGGAGAATCATTTAAAAACTACAAATGCAAAAATGGCTTCTTTAGTTGGTCGTTATTATGCAATGGATAGAGATAACCGATGGGAAAGAGTAAAGCTTTCTTATGATGCAATGGTAAAAGGCGAAGGCAAAAAAGTGAAAAATGCAGTTTTGGCTTTGAAAGAATCATACAAAGAAGGAGTAACAGATGAGTTTTTGAAACCCATCATTATTACAGATGAAAATAACGAACCTTTAGCAAAAATAGAAAAAGATGATGTTGTAATTGCTTTCAATTTTCGTACAGATAGATGTAGAGAAATAACACAAGCCTTGAGTCAGCAAGACTTTGAAGAGCAAGACATGAAAAAATTAGATGTATATTATGTTACAATGACTAATTACAATAAGAATTTTAAGAATGTCAAAGTCATCTTTGATGATATAAATTTGAATAATACGCTAGGAGAAGTTTTGGAGAGCAATAATAAAACTCAACTTCGTGCAGCCGAAACTGAAAAATATCCTCATGTTACTTTCTTTTTCTCGGGAGGAAGAGAAAAACAATTTGAAGGCGAAAACAGAATCATGTGTGCATCTCCAAAAGTAGCTACCTACGATTTGAAGCCTGAAATGAGTGCTTTTGAACTAAAAGATAAAGTCATACAAGATTTAAATCAAAACAAACCTGATTTTGTGTGTCTAAATTTTGCTAATCCTGATATGGTCGGGCATACAGGAGTTTTTGAGGCTGCCGTAAAAGCCTGTGAAACAGTAGACAGTTGTGCAAAAGAAGTTTCTCAAGCAGCTTTGAAAAATGGCTATCAAGTTATCATTATTGCAGACCACGGAAATGCAGATAAAATGAAAAATGAAGATGGAACGCCAAATACAGCACATACCACAAACGAAGTTCCTATGTTTTTGCTTTCAAATGAAGCAATAAAGAATAATTATTCTCTCAAAGATGGCAAACTAGGAGACATTGCCCCTACTATTTTGAGTTTGATGAATATAGAAATTCCAAAAGAAATGACAGGTGAAATTATTACAGAAAGTAGTTTGGAGCGTGTTTAATAGTTTAAGAACGTTTATTTTTGAATGTTGATTTTGTTTCAGCTTAGAAAATAAAAAACATTTTTTTTAATGTAAAAAACACGCAATAGATTCATTTATTTTATTGCGTGTTTTTTATAAATAATTTGAAAGCTAATCTCTGAATCGTGTTTTATTGACAATTTATACATTCCTCAACAGTTGTAGCATGAGGAGTACGGTCTATTTTTCCCCACATTACACGTTCCCAAACACGCTCATGGAAATAATAAAGAGATAATTTAGTAATTACCTCAAAGGCTGCGATTTGTGAAGCTGCAAAAGGAGTTCCTGTAAAAAAGAAGGCAATCATAAAGGTATCTATTGTTCCAAAGATTCTCCAACTAACACCTTTTAAAAAACTTTTACCATGAGAAAGCAAACGATTATCACTCTCTTTGATACGATTCCAAGCTCTTTCATGTAAAAAGTAGAGAATGGTTTTGGTAAAAACTTCTCCTAAACCAATTTTTAGGGCATCTCCAAAATGACCTGTAATGAGCCATGACAATAAAATAGTATCTATGGTTGCAAATACTCGCCAACTGATTCCTTTTACAATGCTTCTATATATAGTTTCTTTCACAATTTTTATTTTTTACTTTTGGATGATTTTTGAAATGATTTACTTAAATAAAGTTATCTTTCAATAGATTTGTTTAACTAAATAAAATCCTACAAACTATTCTTAAAAGATAATAGTAAAGCTATCAATTTATTTACATAACGAGTTCTTTTTGATAGTGTTTCGTTTGCACGTTGTTTTATTTGACTTAATTCTGTTTTTAAGGAATTTAATTCTATAAATTCCTTAAAAAATTATTTAAAATTAGTGTATTTTTATCTAATACACTTATTTTTTCGTTAGATTATTTATTTACTTACTAATTGTATTGAGCAATTCACATCAAAATTTATATAAAATGGTCATTTCAGTTTCTTTAGCTATTTTAGTAGTTACAATTATTATTAGTGTTTTGGGATTTAATAATCCAGAACTACAAGCCAAGTTATTACATAATCCTTTTTTGGCTAATAAAAATAAGGAATACTACCGTCTTCTTTCATCAGGGTTTATTCATAATGGACTATCACATTTGGGTTTTAATATGCTAACTTTTTTCTTTTTTGGAGGAGTGGTAGAAAAGGTATATAGAAATAATTATGGAGACATTTTGGGTTCAGCTATTTTTTTAGGAGTTTATTTGATTGCCATTATTCTTTCTGATTTACCTTCGTTTTTTAAATACAAAGATATGCCTGCTTATAGTTCACTAGGTGCATCAGGGGGAGTTTCAGCGATTGTTTTTGCTTCTATTTTATTTCAACCTACAAGTGATTTATATCTATTATTAATTCCGATTCCAATTCCTGCATTTATTTTGGGTACTCTGTATGTGATTTATTCTTATTATCAAAGCAAAAACTCATCTGATAATATCAATCATTCGGCTCACTTATACGGAGCTGTAACTGGCTTTGTGATTAGTGCAATACTTATTCCTAGTGCAGTTTCTGATTTTTTTGTTCAACTTTCTCATTATCGTTTACCTTTTTAGTTTAAAAAAGGTAATTTTTTTCTAGCTTTATTCAACATAAAAAGCAAAATGTAGTTGTATGATTATGTTTTGCTTTTTTTAGGTAAATTTGCATCTTCTAATTCAAATTTCAGGAATATCATTTTTTAAACTCTATTTTTTTTATCTTTTTATGGAAAATAATCTCCAATTTACCAAACTTCCTTTCTCTGTCGAGACAGCGTTTTATATTGTTGCTTTTTTAGTGCTTTTTGTCTTTGCAATAATAGAGGCTAAAGGTCTTTTAATTCCTTTTACTTATTCGGTATTAATTTCTTTTATTCTTTATCCGATGTGTAAATTTTTTGAAAAGAAAGGCATACCTCGTATTCTGAGTATTCTCATTTGTTTTTTTATTGTTATATTGGGCTTGTTTGGTCTGTTTTATTTTTTCTCTACTCAAGTAGTCAGTATTGTGCGTGAGTTTGAAGATTTTAGAGGAAAATTATTAGGATTGGTACATCAAGGAATTGAACAGTATAACAAAATTGTTCCCAACTCAAAACTAGATGATGAGAGTTTACTCAAAAAAGCACAAACTTGGCTTACAGAAAGCTCATTGCTTTCAGGTACTCTCAATCAGACAAGTAACTTTTTTTCAGGATTAATACTTGTTCCAATTTATGTTTTTCTTTTGTTACTTTATCGTACAGGAATAAGAAAAGTATTGTTGCGTTTTGTGCATACAGATTATCGTGTTGCTTTTACTCATCTGTTAGCAGACGTACAACAAGTAGGACAAAAATATATTGGGGGACTCATAACAATTATTTTTATTATTGGTCTTTTAGATAGTATTGCACTGTGGATTATTGGTGTTGATTCTCCTTTCTTTTTTGGCTTTTTGGCTGCTTGTTTGGCAATTATTCCTTATGTAGGAACAGGAGTTGGTGCGCTTTTACCTGCTTTGTATGCCCTCATGAATCATAGTCCAACAATGGCATTATATGTTTTGATTGCTTTTTGGGCTGTGCAGTTTGTAGAAGGAAATTTTCTTACTCCAAAAATTATTGGTGGAGAAGTAAGTTTGAATCCTTTAGCTGCAATTTTATCTTTGGTGACTGGTGGATTTGTATGGGGAGTATCTGGAATGGTTTTGTTTATCCCTCTAGCTGCAATATTGAAGATTGTGTGTCAGAATTATAAAGAATTAGAACCTATCTCTGGACTTATGGGGGATGAAATTACGCAAGGAGATGAAATTATAAAAGGAAAAGAGCATACTCCTAGAAAGCCTTTTTGGAAAAAACTATTCAAATAATAGTCAGGATTTTTGATAAATCATTTTTATTTTTTAGAAGTCGTTTAAGAATAGGTTACTGTACCCTACTTTTTTTTGATTTGATATTCAAGTTGCAGCGCAACGCAATATTTGTAAAAAAAAGTAAAATTATAAAGTTATAAAAGTTGCAGCGCAACGCAATATTGATATTTTTTTCTGAATATTATAAATTATATAATGTTGCGCTGCAACTAAAAAACACTTTTAAAAAAAGTAGAGTACAGTAAGAATAGGTTTTGTAAGTGTATTTGCTGGTGTCACGACGCTAAAAAACACCAATCAAAGGCTATGTACTTTTCCATAAAATAGGATTTGCAAACCCTACTTTGTGGAAAAATAAAACTTGTAGCAGACAGAACATAATTTTTCTATTCTCAAACAACTTCATAGAGTACATGGGTTGCCCTAAAAACAAAGATTTTAAAGAACATGCTCTGTATAAGTTTGATAACTATTGACAAACAATTATCTTTGTAAATAAATTAAAAATACATCCACCCAACTCCCACTTTATTTATCGGAAAAATATCTACAAAATTAAATTTTAACCTTCCAAATCGATTCAATTCGATAAAAAAATCTATTTTTCCTTATTTTTGTAGTTATGAACAAAACGATAATAACACTTTTCCTGCTTATTTTTATAGGTACAGGAATATATACTCAAGCTGTTGCTCAAATTTTGATTTTTCCTATTCAAACTCAAAACAGCTCTCAAAAACACAAAGACACTAAAAAAACGAACTCTTTATCTCCTCGTCTGAACAAAATTCAACGTATAGAAGAAGACACAATTGTGCTTACATTACCTTTCTTTGAAGATTTTTCCACTACTTCAGTAGGTATGGCTGATTCGGCTAAATGGATAAAAGGGAGTGGCGTTTTTATCAATAACGGAATTCCATTGAATCCACCAACAAAAAATGTGGCTACTTTTGATGGTGTAGCAGCAAATGGAAAGCCTTATGACCAACTTTTTCCAACTCGTCAGGGTTTGGGAGACACACTTACTTCTCAACGTTTTGATTTGACCTTAGTCGATCCAAGTGAAGAACTTTTCTTTTCTTTTATGGTACAGGCTCGTGGAAATGGAGAAACACCTGATACAACAGACTTTTTGAAAGTAGAGTTTTTAGATGATGAAGGAAACTGGGAGCAACAATGGGAAAAAAGAGGAGGTAGAATTGATACCAAACGCTTCGAACATATTATCTTCAAAATAGAAGACGAAAAGTTTTTTCATGATAGTTTGCAGTTTCGTTTTACTTCTTATAATCGTCTCTCAGGAGCATTTGATGTTTGGAATGTAGATTATATTTATTTTAATACAAATAGAAATGCCACTGATACTGTTTTCTTAGATGTAGCCACAAGCCAATCTCCTACTCATTTTATCAAACCTTATTCGGCTGTTCCTTATGATCATTTTTGGAGTGATACAACACAATTTTTAACAGATTCTATTTTTTCTACTGTAAATAATTTAGATCAAACATTCAATGTAATTTCTTATTTGTGTGAAGTCAGAAACGAAGAAACAAAAGATATTTTAGGTTATTGGTATGGTTTGGATGATGAGAGAGCTTCTTCTTCTACATTAATTGAAGGTTTTGAGAGAAACAAAAAAATTGTAGCTATTCCCTATGCCAATCTATTACCACAAGGACAGGATTCGATGACCATTACGCATCAGTTTCAAGTAAATACAAGAGAACCAGATGAGAATTTTGGAGGAGTTTATACTAGAAGCAATGATACAATTAGCCAAACTTCTGTATTTAAAGATTATTATGCTTACGATGACGGAACAGCAGAATATGCAGCAGGAATTAATCAAAAATTTGGGCAACTTGCCTATCAGTATTATGTCTCACAACCTGATGTGCTGACTCATATAGATGTTTATTTTGCAAGAATTGGAGCAAGTGTAGAAAATCAAACTTTTAATATTAAAGTTTGGAAAAAAATTGATTTTTCAAAAACTGAAATCACAGATTCTGTTATGCTTACTCAAAATACCATTCTTAGATATTCTGATAACATAAATGAATTTAAACGCATTGCTCTTTCTCGTTCTATTGATGTTTCAGACACTATTTATATAGGAATTCAACAATTAGGCGAAAATATGTTGCCTATCGGATTGGATTTGCAGACAGATTCTAAAAGCAAAATGTTTTTTAATGTTCGAAATTATTGGGAGCAAAACGAATTTGTTGATGGAAGTCTGATGCTACGTCCTGTTTTTTCAAAAGAAGATGTCGTTACAGCAATTGAAGATGTTACAGAAAATAATGGATATGAGCTGTGGCAACAAAATTTAGTGTTATATCCTAATCCTGCACAGGATAAAATAAATTTGAATGGCAAAGTTGAGGCTGTTCAAATTATAGATTTAACTGGAAAAGTTTTAGGAGAATATTCATTAAATCCATATTCTTCTTTTGCTACTGATAAAGAAATAAAACTTCCTGCTTTTATGAAAAATGGAATGTATTTAGTTAGATGTCAGTACAAAAATTTTACTACTGTTAAGAAACTAGTGATTCAAAAATAGAGCAAATACACGAAATTTTTATTTTATAAACCTGATTCAAGCGTCGACACTTGAATCAGAAATTTTGTAGGTTTTTACATTTGCGAAAGTCCTAAAGAATATTCTATCTAAAAATGGTTTCAATAATTTGTTTGTGTTACAATCATTCCAATTTTATCGAAGAAGCTCTGTATTCTATCTTTAATCAGACCTATAAAAATTGGGAATTGATTATCGTAAATGATGCCAGTACGGATAACAGCAAAGAAATTATAGATAAAATTGTAAAAAATAATCCTCTTCAAAATCTTCAAACTATTCATTTAGAACATAATAAAGGAAACTGTGCAGCTTTTAATGAAGGTTTTAGAATTTCGAAAGGAAGGTATATCATAGATTTGGCAGCCGATGACAAATTTGAAATTGATAAACTAGAGAAACAAGTCAAGATTTTAGAAAGTGCTGATACTCAAACAGGAGTTTGTTTTACAAATGCTACCCTAATAAATGAAGAAGTTGATGAAAACAGCAACAAACTAGGAAACTATTATTTTGATTGGTACAAAAAACTACCAAAAGACGGTTTTATTTTTAAAGAACTAATCAGAGCAGGAGGAATGATTTGTTCGCCTACAATGCTAATTAAAAGAGAGGTTTTGGAAGAATTAGGAGGTTATGATGAATCACTTTCGTATGAAGATTATGACTTTTGGGTGCGAAGTAGTAGAAAGTGGAAATATATTTTCCTTAATGAAAATCTGACTTTTTATAGAAAGACAAATCATTCTCATTCCTCTACATTTAAGAAAAAAAATAACCCTCATCTTTATTCTACTTTTAAAGTCTGTCAAAAAGGATTTTATTTGTGTCGAAATAAAGAAGAATATAAATCACTCTCTATTTCTGTACTATATCATTTCAAAGAATCATTAAAATATAAGAACTATAAAGCTGCAAAGGGATTTTTTTGGTTATTAAGTAAGTTGATTTTGAAATTATTATAATTTGATAAATCAATTTTTACTGTATCTGACCAATCTGTAAGTATTTTTATTAAATTATTGAGCATATCTTCATTTAGATTCATTGAAAAGAACAATACTTCTTCTTTGAATGAAATCTGTAATTGATAATTATTCTCCTCTTTTGGAATCAGTTTAATTTCTTCAATTTTATGTTTTTCCAAAATTACTTTTTGTTCTTTATAGGGCATAAATACAATGATTTGGTCTTGTTCTATGCTTATGATTGGTTTTTTTAGCTTATCTATCATCTTCAAACCTTCACTTAAAAACATTCCAATAAGCATAATTCCTGTTATAAATAAAAAGAGTATTAGATAGGAATGAGTGATAATGGAAATTAGATAAATCAAAAGAGAAAATAATAATAATGAGCTTATAAATATGCCTAAGCGTGCAACTGAATGTTTAGGTTTCTCTTTAAACTCTTTCATGTCCAAACTAGAAACTTCCCATGGCAATGTTTTGAGTTGTAATTCAAATTGTTTCCAATCTGAAAGGTTAATCAAATGGGTTTTGAAATAGTGTTCTTTATGCTTTGAAATGAGTATTTTTTCCAAAATTAAATTGTTTTAGTTAAATTTTTGTTATTTACATTCAAAGTTTAAAAAATTAAGGCAAAAGTAAATTCGGATTTTCATCATCATCATCCAAGGAAGCATACAAATAACTATAATCTCTCATTCCACTTACTGCAAATTTTACTTTTGTTAAATCAATTCTGACGGTATTTGACCACTCATAAAGTGTTTCTATCAAATTTTCAAACTTTAAATGATTTAGATTCATGGAGAAAAACATAGTTCCTGTTTTGTATGAAACACGTAATTTGTAATTATTTTCTTCTTTCGGAATAAGCTCAATTTCTTCGATTTTGTGTTTTGCTAGAGTTACTTTTTGCTCTTTATAAGGCATAAAAACAATAATTTGGTCTTTTTCTATGCTAATGGAAGGTGCGCTATTTTTGTCTAATACAAATTCAGTATCTTTTGATGCTATTTTAGACCAAAAAAATATGATAGCTGAAACTGAAATAATCATAAGAATTATAAAACCTATTATAGCTAAATCATTATTTATAAAATCGTTTTGTACTCCTTCCATAAATAAAAAAATTGATAATATAGAAATTGAAACTACTTTTCCAAATGTGAAATTTATATCATTTTTCGTCTTTTTATATTCCTTCAAATCCAAACTAGAAAGTAACCAAGGCAATGTTTTAAGCTGTGTGTCAAACTGTTTCCAATCTGAAATACTGTGCAGATACGCTTTAAAATATTGCCTCTTCGATTTTAAATTGAGTGTCTTTTTTACTGGAAAAATGGCTAAAGTTCTGTTCTGATTACAATGTTTTTCGTTTAGATATTCCCACGAGCTTTTTAAAAAAGCCGATTTACATTCCTTGCAAAAAACGATTTCATCGCCTTCTACAATCAAATCACCTGTAATTGGATCTTGTCGACTTTCATTCAAAAAATCTGAATGAGAGGTAGAATTTATTTTGTGAGTGTTCAATATGAAAATAGTTTTGCTTGAGAAATTAATAGGAAAGATAACAACTGTTATGATAAGTAAATTGTAAGTCAAGCTAAACAACTCGTAATTTTTAATCCGTAATCTGTAATTGAACTTTTAATAAATCAAAACCATTGACCAGTATCTTTCTTTTCTAGCTGCTCCAATTCGTTTTACTTGTGCATCCATTAAGCGTTTACATTGTGGAGGGGTGAGTTTCCAACCACGAAAAGCCTGCTCAATTTCTGTAAAACTGTATGACATGTTTTCGTAGGCTCTTTCTGTTTTTATTCCTGCTTCTGAAAGTCTTTGTTGTGTACTTTTGCCATCTATATCAGTTGTCATACCCTCTTTTAGCCATAAGGCAATAACTAACCTTTTTGTAGAAATAGCAATAGTACTATCCCATTCAACAGGCTCTACAGGAGGAAAATAACTTCCACCACAATGACATCCTTCTTGTCTTAATTCATTTGTTAAGTCTAAAAATTTCTCTGCTAATACTCCATCAATTTGTTGTTCAAAGTCTAAGATATTATCAATCATATCATCTAGTGAACCTAAATTTTCGTTATCAATAGTTTTTACTTCAACATCAAGACAATTAAAATGATTTGTTTTTTCCTCAGCCCCTATACCTTCTATAAAATCTACAACTTTTACATCTTTTGGCAATCGTTCAAAATGCACTTCACAGGTAAATACAGCTCCTTCCTCAGTTTCAAATACTACTGCTTCTTTTGTGTTCAAAATAGGACGTTTGATAATATCATGGACAGCAATATTCTTTATTTCTATCAATTCAAAAACCTCTGAAGGATTTTCGTCATTTTTTAAGAACCATGCTAAATCTTCTCCTGGTCCATAATAGGTTGCTGTTCCTTGCTCATAATGAGAAACATAACGAAAATGAAAAATAGTACGGTCTTTTGTATAATCAATTTTATCTAAAATATAATTATTCTGCCATTTTTTGTAGACTGGTTTGTAATCAACAAAAGGTTTGTCTAAAACTAATTTTTTAGTATTTGCTGGATTTACATTTTGAGCAAATGTATGATTTGATAAACAGAGAGTTGTGAATAAAGATAAAATACACACCCACAGGTTTTTGCTATGACTTTTCATGTTTTTTTTTTAAATATATAGAATAGGTAGAATTTTTTGGTGTAGTACAATTACATATTTAATTCAGAAACGCAGTTTTTTTAAGTTACGTTGCTTATAGTATTTAAGATTTTAAAAATAGAATTGTTACTAATTTGATAAAAAAGGATTCAAAAATAAAGCGAGCTTTTAGATTTTACTTCAAAATAAATATAAAACAGCTTATTAATTACTAATTAGGTCTCATTTTTTAATTATTTAAACGTTCAATTTTATGAATCTTAAACGAGAAAAAGCCACTGTTAATGCTAGTTCGATGGCAGATATTGCCTTTTTATTACTTATCTTTTTTTTAGTCAGTACACGAATAGCATCTGAAAAAGGATTTGCAATGTCTTTACCACCAAAACAAGAACAAAAAATACAGCCTACACCAGCTTTAGATAGAGATGTTTTGAGAGTTAGTATCAATTCTGAAAACAAAATTTTGATTGAGTCTGATAGAAATGCAACAGTTTCAGATATAAAAAAACTTGTCAAAACGCATTTGATGAATTATGGAAAAGAGGACAATTATTCACAAAATCCACAAAAAGCAGTTGTCGTTTTGAGTAGCCAACGCCAAACTGATTATAATTTTTATATTGAAGTTTTAGATCAAATCAAAGCAGGATATAATGATTCGAAGGCAGATTTTTTGACTAAAAAAATGGTTGTGAAATATAATGCAATAGAAATTATAGATTTTGCACAGCAAAAAACATTAGAAGAAAAAGAAATGTATCAGCTCTTGCAAAAAGAGTTTCCAGTCAATATTTTGGAACAAAATAATTCTAATTAAACAAAAAAACCTATAAGGTTTCTAAAAATCTTATAGGTTTAGGTTTGATAAAAATTAGTCATCATCTTCTTCTGTACTATTTTCTTTTTTGTACTCTATTTCTGTTAGTAAAAAAGGCTGACTATCAGTTTTATACCAGTCCATTTCTTCTATATATTTTTTTCCGTTTCGTGTTACTTCAAAAGTAAACTCTACTTTGTGTCCACTATTAGTACCTTCTACCTTTTCATATTTAGAGGCTTGTAGAGCATATTTTTCTACTTGTCCGTTTGTTTCTGCCTCTTTTTTAAGCATTTCTAACCAAGTAGTTTCTGAAAAATTGGTGTACATATTCTGTTCTACCATTGCAGTAGTGTTTTCGTACAAACCATTTTTTAATGCTTCATAAAAAGAAATAGCTTGCTCAGTTGCTTCTGCTTTTTCAGCATATTCCAAATTTTCTTGTTCTGTATTTGCTTCTGCATTTACAGCTTGCTGAATTTCTGTATTTGAGTCAGCTTCTGTTGTGCTTTCTGTATTGTTTGGAGTTCCACACGCATAAAATGCACATAAGATTCCTGCAATAAGTAGTTTTGAAGATAATTGCTTTATCATTTTTTGGATATTTTGATAATAAATTTATTTTAAAAGTGAAATTTAAGTATAAAATTAGAGTTTTTAACAAAAATGGATTTGTTTTAGTGTATTTTTGAGTAAAATTTAAAATTTGTATAAAGAAAAATATAGTATGGGAAGATTATTAGCCATTGATTACGGACAAAAAAGAGTAGGTTTAGCCGTTACAGATTCTGAAAAAATAATTGCGACAGCTTTAGAAACTGTTGCCGAAAAAGAAGTTTTGGAGTATCTTAAAAATTATATAGAAACCGAACCTGTAGAAGTTTTTGTATTAGGAATGCCTAAAAAATTAGATAATTCACCTTCTAGTAATGCAGCAGCCGTGGTAAAATTTCAGAAAAAATTAGAAACTCTTTTCCCAGATATTCCGATTGCTTTGGAAGACGAGCGTTTTACTTCTTCGCTTGCCTTAGATGCCATGATTAGTGGTGGAATGAGTAAGAAAAACCGTCGTAATAAATCTAATGTAGACAAAATAAGTGCTGTTTTGATTTTACAAACCTATATGGAAAGAAGAAGTAATCAATAAAAGTAAAAAATCCTCTCCATTAGAATTAATCTAACAGAGAGGATTTTAACTGACAGAAAAATATAGATTCTATAAATTATCTTCTACAAATTTTGTCATCATATTATATAAGTGAATTCGTGTCATTCCACCATAAATTCCGTGATTTCTATCTGGATAATAGAACATTTCAAAAGGGCGATTTGCATTTACAAGAGCATTTTGAAGAGCAATAGCATTCTGAACATGCACATTATCATCACCTGTTCCATGAACCAAAAGAAACTCTCCTTTTAGTTTTGCAGCGTGTGTAATTGGCGAAAAATCATCATAACCACTAGGATTATCTTGTGGACGTTGCAAGAAACGTTCTGTATAAATTGTATCATAATATCTCCACGAAGTAACAGGAGCAACAGCAATTCCAGCTTTAAAATAATCAGCTCCAAGTGTCATTAAAAGCGAAGACATATAACCACCATAACTCCAGCCCCAAATACCAATTCTGTCTTTATCTACATAAGGCAAATCACCAAGAAATTTTGCTCCGTCAATTTGATCTTCTACTTCTAGCTTTCCAAGGTTTTTATAAGTTGCCTTTTTGAATGCTTCGCCACGTCCTTGTGTACCACGATTGTCTACAGTAACTACAATATAGCCTTTTTGAGTTAGCATTCCGTGCCAAAGGTCGTTTGTTCCACCTGCCCAAGAATCAGTTACAAGTTGAGAACCTGGTCCTCCATAGACGTGCATCAAAACAGGATATTTTTTATTCTTATCAAAATCTACTGGCTTAAAAATTTGATAATTCAGGGTTTCACCATTTCTATTTTTAAAAGAAGAAATCTCTTTTTGAGGCAAGTCATTTTCTTTGAATGTTTGAATAAGTCCATCGTTATCTTGAATTTTGCTCAATAACAAATTTCCTTTTGTTTGATACAAACGATAATTGACAGGCATTTCTGTACTTTCATGGGTAAGGATATAGAAAGCAAAATCTTTACTCATATCAACAGAGTTTGTTCCGTGTCTGTCTGTTAGCTTACGAGTTTTTTTACCTTTCAAATCTACCATGTACAAATGACGCTCTAAAGGAGAATCTTGTGTAGAAATATAATACAACATCGGTACTTTTAATCCTTTTTCTTCTACTCCTAAAAGCTCAATGACTTCCCAATCTCCATTTGTAATTTGACTGACTTGCTTTCCATCCATTGTATAAAGATACAAATGCTTGTATCCTGTACGCTCACTAGAAACAATAAAATGCTTACCATCTTCAAGATAAATCAAATCTTGAGTATATTCAAAATCAACATAACCATCTTTATCTTCATCAGAATAAACTACTTTCGTTTTACCTGTTTTTATGTCAGCATGAATAAGGTCAATTTTGTTTTGTAGACGGTTCATTCTACGAATTGCCAAAATATCAGCATCATTTGTAAACTGCAAACGAGGAACATAAATATCTTTTTCTTCTCCTAAATCAATTTCTTTTTTTTCTTTAGAATCCAAATTATAAACAAAAACTTTGAGTGTAGAATTATCTGCACCTGCTTTTGGATACTTGAATTTGTAATCAATAGGATATAATTGAGATTTATCAGCCCAATATTGCATATTATATTCCATTACTTTGCTCTCATCAAACTGAACAAAAGCCAAATTTTTTCCATCTGGCGACCAATCAAAGGCTTTTGTAAGGCTAAATTCTTCTTCATAAACCCAATCTCCTGCACCATTTATGATTTTATTGAAAAGTCCATCATCTGTAATCTGAACTTCTGTCATGTCTGATAAAATTGTATAGAAGAGGTTATTATCTCTAAAAAAAGCTACTTTTGAGCCATCAGGAGAAAAAGTAGAGTATGCAGAACGACCTTTCTCTGATAATTTCTTTACTGATTTATCCTTTGTATCAACTACATAATATTCAGCTACATACGAACGACGATAAATAGACTGACGGTTCGTTTGAATCAAAATTTTGTCTTCTTTATCTGAAAAAGAATATTCTGCAATGGTAATTTTTGGGTCGGAAGCATCACCATCAAAAATAGTTTCGACAGCTTCATTGGTTTTTATATCATAACGAACAATAGAATTGCCATCCATACGAGTATAAAACTGACCATTGTTTGTCCAGTCTACGCCTTGTAGATTTTTTGCGTAAAGTGTTCCATTTGAATAAATGTCTGTAACACTAATTTTTGTTTTTTTATCATCTTGTGCTATTGCCTCTGAGGACAAATAGACACTAGAGAAAGCAAAAATCCCTAAAAAGAGGGATAAAAAGTAATTTTTCTTTAACATAGTAGAGATTATAATTGATTTTGGATATAAACTATCAAGTTCGCAAATTTTGACTAATTATTCAAAATATGCAATTAATTGAAGCAAAAAACCCTTTCTTTTTCTCAACTATAAGAAAAAATAACATATAGAATTTTAACTATTTTTTGTTGAAAAAAAAATATGAAAATGGAATGATTTCTCAAAAAAAATACTTATATTAATAGACCATTAAAGTAGTATTTTGCTTTAACTCGGAACTTAGCCATTAGGAAAAATAATTTCTTTATCCTTTACTCTAAAATCACACAACCATGAGACATTTCCCATTTTCTTATCAAACAATTCGTTCTGCTGTTTATAATTTAGCAGAAAAAACTCTTGAAATTGAGTTTAAAGACGGTTCTTCTAAACGTCTTCGTGATATTACACCACAGATTTATACACATTTGATGAATCGTTCGCTTTGTGAAAAGTTGCTTTCAAAGTTTAGCAAAGAATTAAGCGCAGAATAATATACTATTAATTTTGATTGATAATTTTAAAAACAGAAAAGTCTTTATTAGAAATAATCTAGTAAAGACTTTTTTTATTTGACCTTCTTTTTTATAGAGCAATTAAGACAAGATAAATAATCATAAAATGTAAAATTTACTTACTTTTTTGTATTTTCGAAAATGCAATAGCTAACAAATGTCTGTTTGTTAGTCAATTCAGAATAAATAAAGTAAAAATATAGATTTATGCACACTCATATAATACAAAATCCTAGACATAAGGCATTTCTTGATGAAAATAGAAGTGACCCAATTACTGGCGACGATATAAAAGAAGGCGATGAAATTGTGTTTTGTGCTGTTTGTAAATCTGCTTTTTTAAAAGATACGTGGCTTTATTTAGCTAAGACACATTGCAATCAAAGCGAAACATTAGGAAAATTTCCTTTAAGTGAAAAGCTAGAAATTAGTGGAGTTACTCGCCCTCCTTTGTATGTGATTCAATGTAATGACAAAATTTCTAGTTCTTATACGAATGAGTTTTCAAATGAAACAGATAATCATTTTATGAATCAGCCAGTAGTTGTTGATGAGCGTTCATTTTATCAAAAAAACACTTTTTCTATTTGGGTAATTTGTATTTCTGCTGTTTTGATTCTTCTGACAATGATTAAAGGAGTTGCACCACTTTCAATAGGAATTACATTTGTGGCAATTATGACCATAGGAATAAAATCCATGTTTTTTAAAGACAAAAAACTATTTGCTCCCTCTAAAAAGAAAAAAGAAATTGAAAGTATAGAAATTCATTCAAAACATATTTCAATTCGATTCAAGGATACAAAAAAAGACGTTAGGATTATTTTGAAGTCTATTTTGGCAATTAATTTAATTTATTCTAGTAGCTCGTATAGTTTACAAGTTGTGAAGAAAGGAAATAAAATCTATGATTTTTCAACTTCACTAAATACTGTTACACAAATTAATCAACTGCTTCATAGTTTGGTTCAGTTTGATGAAAAAGTCAATATTTTTGTTAGAAATCTGCCTTATAACGACCGTGTAAAACTACGAAAGTGGGAAACAGAAAATGAAAACGTACTTTTGTATTGATGAATAAACGACAAGTTAAAACCCTATCGTTTACCCACAAGTCTGAAACGTGCTTGAAATAGGTAAAAGAGCTGTATTTCTGTTTCAGTTCGCCATTATCAACGTCTTGTTATCTTCGATAACTGACGCTTGCTAAGGCAAAATGAAACACCACTATTAAGTTTTTCCCTTGGCAAGCGTGCATTTTCGAAGAAAATGGACGTTGTCAATGGGGAATACGACGAAAAAGCAATGAATGAATACATTTTTTGCTTTTAAAAAACATGTGGGTAAACGATAGAAGTTAAAACCCTATTCAATTGAAAATAGTATTAACTCTGAATTGAACAGGGTTGTAATCTA
This sequence comes from Bernardetia sp. MNP-M8, assembly GCF_037126285.1. Classification (NCBI taxonomy): domain Bacteria; kingdom Pseudomonadati; phylum Bacteroidota; class Cytophagia; order Cytophagales; family Bernardetiaceae; genus Bernardetia; species Bernardetia sp. MNP-M8. The sequence goes on along the minus strand of NZ_CP147012.1, from coordinate 558,879 downwards.
TTTTTATGATTTGATTTGTCTTACTTGTTTTCTTCGTTCTATTTCTTTCTGTATCAATAAATATTCTCTACTGGTTTGTCCTGCAATGGCTGTATTTTCGTCAGCTCTTCGCATTAAGTAGGGCATAACATCTTTTACTGCACCATAAGGAACATATTTTGCTACATTATATCCTGCTGCTGCCAAATTATTTGACATATTATCACTCATTCCATAAAGTTGTGCAAAGTAAAAACTAGGGTCATTTTTTTTAATATTGTGAGAATCCATCAAAACAACAAGTGAATAACAACTCAGTTCATTATGTGTTCCTGCACAAAGAGCCATACGATCTCTATTTTCTACACAAAATTCCATTCCTGCGTCAAAATCTCTATCTGTACTTAATTTATCGGGTTGGATGGGATCTGGATAGCCTTTTTCTTCTGCTCGTTTGCGTTCTTTTTCCATATATGCACCACGAACAAGTTTTGCTCCTACATAATAGTTTCCCTCAACTGCATTGTGATAAGCTGTTTTTAATTTTTCAAGTCTATCAACTGTATACATTTGATAGGTATTATAAATGAGAGCTTCTTCCTTATTGTATTTTTGCATCATTTGATACGTCAAATCGTCTATAGTTTCTTGAAACCAAGTTTCCTCTCCATCTATAAAAAGACGAACATTATTTTGATAAGCTGTTTCACAAATTTCGTTGAGTCGTTTATTCAAATTTTCCCAATTGATTTGCTCTTCATTATTCAAAGGCTCTTTTGCTTGTATTTTTTCCAAAATTTTGGAATGTCCAATACCTGTAATTTTAAAAACACAAAAAGGAATATTTGTGTCTCCTTTTGCTCTTTCTATGGTTCTGATAATTTCATTTTTTGTTTTCTCAAAACCTGTTACAGATTTTTCACCTTCTACTGAATAATCTAGAATTGTCCCAATTCCTGCTTGAGAAAGCTGGATAACGGTTCGTTCGCTGTCTTCAATAGTTTCTCCACCACAAAAATGTTCGAAAAGAGTATTTTTTACAACAGGTTTTACAAACGGCATTTTAATCTTGAAAGCCAATTTTAAGAGAGGCGTTCCCGACCCTACAAGTGTAGGGTTATTCATTGTCCAAAAAAGAAGATTCATCTTTTTTAAATCAAAATCTGAACGAGTAGCAAAAGCTGTTTCTGTGTCATCAAAAGAAACGTGCTGTTTTGCCATCTGAATAATCTCTAAAGCAGACAAATCAGACAAGTTTGTGTTAGGTTGTGTATCCATTTTGGTCAGTTCTCAGTGAAGAATTGCTAGTAAACAGACTAGCAAATCGTCAAATTATTTTTTTATGATATGTAATTTTTAAATTCAAAATTTATCTAGGAAAACTAATTTTTGATTTCCTAAAAAACACTAACTTTTGTTGGTATTTTAGCGAAGTGACACCACTAAATAAATGCACAAAGCCATTAGTTTTGTTACTCTTCAGGTCTTAAAATAACTCAGAAGTATGATTTTGATTATTTACTATCTATCCTTTACAGTTTATTTCTAACTTCTTCCGAAAATTCTATATTCTTTATATCCTTTCCAAAATTCTAAAGCCATAACTCTTAAAATAGTATAGACAGGAATAGCGAAAATCATTCCCACAGCACCAGCCAAAGCTGCTCCCATAAAAACAACACTAAATATTTCTAAAGGATGTGCTTTTATACTTCTTGAAAAAATAATGGGTTGAAGCAAAAGGTTATCAGAAAGTTGGACTATCAAAAATACGATAATTACTTTGATTGCTAAAATAGAAAATGCAGTATCTTGAGTTTGTTGAAGTTGAGTAGAAAGCGAAACAATAAGACCAAAAGAAGCTCCCAAAATAGGACCTATATAAGGAATTAGATTGGCAATGGCTGCAAAAATAGCAATTGTAACAGCATATTTTACTTCTGAAACAATAAGTCCAATCGAAACCAAAGTAAAGATAGAGAACATCTGAATTAGCAGTCCGAAAAGGTAATTGGAAAGTAGTTTTTCAATTTTATAAATAGCACTTATCGAAACCTCAAAATAGGCATTTGGAATCAGTGCAATTACATTTCTTCTAAAAAGTCCTTTTTCGTAGAGCAAAAAGAAAGAAATAAAAAGTACCGAAATTGTTCCTATAAAAATATTACTTGTCGTTGAGAGAATCTCATTGATAACATTTCCAATTTTCATTTCTACAAAAAAAGAGAAAAAATAGTCTTGAATTCCATTCATCAAAAAACCTTTTTCTTCTTTTACCCATCTTCTTTCTATTAAAAAATTCTCTATATAATCAATAGGAGAAACAATATTTTCAAAAAGGGAGTTGTAATCTAGAGCTGAAATAAATTCTATTTGCTCAGAAACTAGTGGAATAAAAAGCAGAACAAAAAGAGCAATAATGCCAGCAAAAATAGAAAAGGAAAGCATCACAGCAAAAGCACGAGGCAATTGAATCCCTGCAATCTGAATCTGACTAATATAGTTGGTGGGAGTTTGAAGAACAGCACTAAAAACCATGGCAACTACGAAATATCCTACAATGGTAGAAAAGAACCAACTAAAAATACCTAGAAGAACTAAAATTGGAAGAACTATTAGGTAAAAAATAACTAAGCGTCTTATCATTTTTTGATTGCGTTTTTTTTACAAAAATACAGATTAAATCAACGCTAATTTACTATTAATAAAAAAATCTTTGAAAAAATCAGATACAAAATACTAACTTTTTCTAATTTGAGTGTTTTTTAGCTAATTTGTAGAAAATTATTATGTGCTTAAAGTTTTATTAGTTATGAAAAATAATAAACAACGACCTTTTATTCTATCCCAAAAAACAATTCGGACATTAGCTTTACTTTTTGTGGCTTTACTTACTGCTGGAACAGTTCTTATTTTGGGAGGCTTTGAAGTAAACTGGAAAGATGCATTGGAAGGTCTATTGAAAATGTAAATTAATTTAATGATTTGAGAAAACTAAGACTAGTTATGACTACTTCGGATTGATTTTTGAATTAAAGTATCACTAATTTAAGTCAATTTTTTATTTGTAAAATCCTAATTTTATTTAAATATTTTATAAATTTGACAATTCATTTCTTCCTAATCTATTCCTAGTTTACTACTAAAAAATCTTTTCAATGACATATTCTAATTCTTTACAAAAATTCATACAACAATTGGTTGTCTCTTCTTTTTTAGCCATTTGCTTTTTATTCTCTTTTATAACTCATTCTTATGCACAAGATGAAGCACCAACAGATAGTGTTTTAACAGAAGAAGTAAAAGAAGAAATTGTTTTAGAAGAACACATGGATATTATTTTGGCGATTGATGTTTCTTCATCTATGAAAGTAGAGGACGTAACACCAACCCGACTAGAAGCTGTAAAATCGGCAGCACAACAACTTATGAGTGTACATGCAACAGCACGTTATGGTATTGTGCTTTTTGCTGGAGAATCTATGATTTATGCTCGCTTGGGTGATCAAGAAGTCGATTTGTATCAACTTTTAGAGCAAATTACGACTGATTTGGTAGATGGAACAGGAACAGTACTTGGAGAAGCTCTTGATACTTCAATCAAAGAGTTTGAGCGTGTAGGTTCTACAGATAGAAAAATTATTATCTTTAGTGATGGTGCAACTTCTGAAAGTGACAATATTTTCAAACGTGCTTTACTTTTGGCTAGTAAGCGTGACGTAGAAGTGTATGCAATTGGTGTTGGAGGTGGAGGAGAAGCTGCCATTACTACGCCTGATCAAGAGCATATTACTATCAAAAGTCCTTATAATGATGCATCTTTGAAGCAAATTAGTATTTTTACAAATGGAAAATATTATCACGCAGAAAGTTTTGAAGAGATGAGTAAGATAGCTGAAGAAATATCTCTTCTTCTTAATTCTAAATAGAGCTAGGATGGACTTCTTGGCTGTTTGAAGAAATTTGTCACGAATCAAATTTATTTTTTGTAATTTTGCATTCTTATATTTTAAACCCTAAGGGTCTTTAAAGATTCTTAGGGTTTTGAGTTGAGTACAACAAATAGCAAATTATGAGTGATAATAGATGTAGAGTTATTTTCTCTATGAAAGGAAATAATTTTTTAATTATATTTTTATTTTTGACAAGTTTTATTTTTTCTTGTCAAGAAGCTGAAACAAAAGAAGAAATAACAGGAACTCCTGTGGCACAAGTAGGAGAGAGTTATCTATTTCAAGAAGAAATAACAGAACTTTTACCTCCTAATTATAGCCAAGAAGACAGCACAAATATTGTAAAAAGATATGTTGATAATTGGATAGAAAGAAAACTTTTACTCAAAGAAGCAGAATCTAAAAGTGGCATTGACCAAAAAGAATTAGAAGAACGATTAGAAGATTATAAATATCAACTCTTGGTTCATGCTTACAAACAAAACTATGTCAATGAATATTTGGATACACTTGTTACAGAGCCTCAAATAAGCACATATTATGAAGAAAACAAAGCAAATTTTGAATTGAAACAGCCTATTGTAAAAGCTTATTTTGTAAAAGTAAAATTAAATACACCTCAAACTCAATTAGATGATCTCCGTAAATGGATGCGTTCTGATTTAGAACCTAACTCAGACGAAACTGAGAAATTAAAATCATATAGCTATGGTTTTGCAGCAAGTTATTTTCTGCAAGACGATAAATGGTTACCTATTTCAGAGCTTGTTGCCAATACGCCTTTTGATAGAAATTTATTACTTCAAAAAAATAAATTTGTAGAAAGTGAAGACGCAGCCTATTATTATTTCTTAAAGATAAACGATTTCAAAATTCAAGACCAAGTTTCTCCATTAGACTATGTCAAAAGTCAAATTATTAGTGTGATTCTGAACAAAAGAAAAGTAGAGTTACAAAAGGAACTTGAAACAAAAGTAATGGACAGAGCAAAAGAAAATCAGGACTATAAAATTTTTGTGGTAGAATAAAATTATTTTTTTGCTACAAAAACGCCTTGTTTTACGTACTCCTTTTGGTTAAGTCCTCAATGAAACTTTACTTTTATTGAACTTACAATAAATATTAAAATTTGCTTTTGTTGGTATTTTAGCGTAGCCAAGCCAACAAATACACAATAAAAACTAAACATCAATTCACTAATTTTATATATGAACAATTTCAAAATCAAATTTTCTACTTTTTTACTCTTATTGGGATTTTGTCTGATTTCTACAACTAGTTTTTCGCAACAAGTAGCAGACAAAATTATCGTTAAGGTAGATAATTATATCATTCTGAAATCAGAATTAGAACTTTCATATCAAAACTATTTAAGTTCTCAAGAGGGAAAAGAAAGTCCAAATGCAAAATGCGAAATCTTGCGTCAACTTCTTTTTAATAAAGTAATGTATGCTAAAGCAGAAATAGATTCTGTGATTGTCTTAGATGCACAAGTAGAAAGTGAAGCATCAAATCGTCTTTCTATGATGGTCGAACGTGCAGGTGGTGATGAGAAAAAACTAGAGGAGTATCTAGGCAAATCTTTAGCTGATATAAAAGAAGAGCTTTTAGAACCTATCAAAGAACAGCTAACTATTCAAAAAATGCGCTCTGAAATAACAACAGATGCAAAAGTAACTCCTTCACAGGTTCGTAAATTTTATAAATCTATCCCTCAAGATAGTTTGCCATTTTTGCCAGCAGAATATGAAGTAGCTCAAATGCTAGTTTATGCAAAGGTAAGTAAGCAAGAAAAAGACAGAGTAAGAAAACAGCTTTTAGATATTCGTACACGTATCAAGGCAGGAGAAGATTTTGCAGCTCTAGCTAAAGAATTTTCTGCCGATTTGGGTTCGGCTGCTCAAGGTGGAAACTTAGGATACAGAGAACGTGGAGAACTTGTTCCTGAATATGAAGCAGCTTCTTTTGCTCTTAAACCAATGGAGATTTCAGAACCAATTGAATCAGAATATGGTTTTCACTTGATTCAACTTTTAGAAAGACGTGGAAACTTGATTAATACTCGTCATATTCTCATTCGTCCAAAACCGAGTGCTGAAGATATGGTTTATACCAATCATTTTGTTGATAGTCTTCGTAATTTGATTATAAAAGATAGTTTGACATTTGCAAAAGCTGTATTTGAGCATTCAGCTGATAGAAGTTCAAAAAATAATGGTGGACGTATTTTGAGTCAGCAAACAGGAAGCTCTAAACTAGTAGCTGAAGATTTTGATTATAATACATATTTGATTTTAGATACAATGAAATTAAAATCAGTTAGTCAGCCGTTGCCATTTAGAAGTCCTGACGGAAAAGAAGCTGTGCGTCTTTTGTATTTTATAGATAAAACAAAACCTCACCAAGCAAATTTGAATGATGATTATGAAAAAATCTATCAAGCAGCTTTAAATGACGAAAGGGCAAAAATGCTTGATGAGTGGTTCTTTACAGCCATAAAAGAACTTTATATCGATATTGATGAAGATTACAATAAATGTAATCTTATAGAGGGAATTTAATTTTTGAAGTCGTTGGTAGAGACACCGAAAACGGCTAAATTGTAAGTGATAATTATAAAAAATGGTTTCAAGTATTTTGCTTGAAACCATTTTTTTTTATCCTCGTTGACGGCTGCATTTGAGCCTCAACGACGGTTTACTTTACTATTTCAACCGTCAACAAGGTGTTGCCGTCGTTAAGGTGTTGCCGTCGTTGAGGATTTCGAATATTACTTTATATCATCACAAACTTTCTGCATTCCTGTTTCAAAATTATTCTTACTTATTTTTCTACAAAGAGAATTTTTTAAACGTCCTACTATTTCAGCTAAATTAGTTTCTAGCTTTCTATAACGAGTACGCTCATCTTGCAAATGTTCGATTCCAATATTTTCTTTTCTACATTCGTCAATTTCTTCATCAATTTCTTGTAGTTCTTTTCTAACTACTTTCATACTTTCTCTAACAAACGAACGTCCGAAGAAAGAATCATCTTCATAAACAGCAATAAATTTTTTATCAGCTAATTTTTCTCCTGCAAAAGTAAGCACACTTTCCATCGCTACCCACGCAGAAAGTAAGCTATTTTCTGAAACCAAAGAAAGCGTAATATCATTTTCTCGCACACATTTTTCAATAAATGTTTTTATGTCTTCACCTGATTTCATTGCTTCTGAATCTATGGTAACATCAATTTCTTGTTTTCTCAAAAAGTCTTTTACTCTATTGGCTAATTCCTTGTCTTTGTGATTGTAGGAAATAAAGACAGAGGTTTTCTTTTCTTCCTTCAAACTATCTTTCATTTCCTCTTGTGCTTTTTGAGTTTTTGCATCTAAATCGTTCAATTCTGAATTAGAAGGATTCTCTTCTCTTAATTTTTGGATTTTCTGACGATAATTTTCTAAATCTATTTCCTCTTTTTGTAATTGCTTTTTTAATGCAAATTTTTGATTTCCACTTGCTATTCCTAATTCTTCTTGTAAAAACTCCTTTTTTTCTAAAATCAAATCAATCGCTTTTCTGATTCCTTCAATTTCTTTTTCTGTTCCATAAGCCATAGTTTCAGTAGTTTTTTGAGGTGTAGTTTTATGATTTTGTTCAATAATTGGAACAACTTCTTTAATTTTAGAGCTATTCAAAAATATTTGTAATCCTTGAACTTGCATAGGATTAGGCGCAAATCCCATATTTATTTGATGCAAAATATTCATTTTGATAGTAGAATATTGATTATACGGATTTTCTTCAAAATACAAATTCAAATAATCAAATAATTCTTGAAACTTTCCTGCTTCAACTTGTTTTTTTAGTTGTGTTATTTTTTCTGACATAGGTGTTGGAACTTTACATTGATGAGTATTACAAATCATGTGGGTTTTTAGAAAGAAATTTAAGAAAAATACTCATTTTCTTTTAAAAAAGCCATAAAAAAACGGTTTCAAATTATACTATAACTTGAAACCGTTTTTACTTTATTACTTATTCAGAATTTACTTATTTACACAAATCAAATAATAATTTTTCTTTCCTCGCTGAACAAGTAAGTATTTATCTTGTAAAAGAGCAAAATCAACTTCCATTACTGGGTCAGCAATTTTGGCTTTATTAATGCTTACTCCTCCTCCCTTTATCATTTTCTTTGCTTCACTTTTTGATGCAAAAATTTCATCTTTAGCGATAGTTGATAGAAGTTCAGTTACATTTTCAGCTTGATGATATTCATCTAAAGAAATATGAATTTGTGGTACATCTTCAAATATTTCTAAAAGTGTTTTTTCATCAGTTTGTTGCAACTTTTTTAAGACATCTTTTGAAAACAAAATTCCTGATGCCTCAACAGCATTTTCATAGGCTTCTTGACCGTGAACTCGTACAGTTACATCTTCAGCAAGAGCTTTTTGAAGAATTCTTTGTCCTTTATCTTTATTATGTTCGATTTCTAGACTTTCAATAGTTTCTTTATCTAAAAGAGTAAAGACACGAATCAAACGAGGTGCAACATCATCATCTGCATTGAGCCAAAACTGGTAAAATTTGTAAGGTGAAGTAAGATTTGGATCAAGCCAAACATTTCCACTTTCAGACTTCCCAAATTTTGTTCCATCTGCTTTTGTAACTAACGGACAAGTAACTGCAAAAGCGTGTTCTCTAGTATCGTCATTATTATTACTTTCGGCATTACTTATTCTTCTGATTAATTCTGTTCCTGAAGTAATATTTCCCCATTGGTCAGAACCTCCCATTTGAAGTTTGACCCCATGGTTTTTATACAAATGATAAAAATCGTAGGCTTGGAGTAATTGGTAAGAAAATTCTGTAAATGAAATTCCTGTTTCAAGGCGTGTTTTGACAGAATCTTTTGCCATCATATAATTGACCGACAAATGCTTTCCGACATCTCTCAAAACCTCTAAAAAGCTAAAGTTTTTAAACCAGTCGTAATTATTTACTAAAACGGCTGCATTTTCTCCTTCAAAATCTAAGAATTTTTGAAGTTGTTCGCCAATACATTTTTCATTATGACGAAGTGTTTTTTCATCTAAAAGATTACGTTCAGCAGATTTTCCTGAAGGGTCGCCTACCATTCCTGTTGCCCCACCAACGAGCGCATAAGGTGTATGTCCTGCACGCTGTAAGTGAACCAAAAGCATTATTGTCGCTAAGTTGCCGATATGCAACGAATCAGCAGTAGGGTCAAAACCAATGTAGCCTGAAATTTTGTTTTCAAGCAAATGTTTTTCTGTGTCTGGGGTGCTGTCTTGTAACATGCCACGCCAGCGAAGTTCTTCTATAAGGTTGGGTATTTGTTTTTCCATAGTACAAAAATAGAAATTCGTTTAATTAAGTTCCTATTTTTTTGAAAAAGAATAAGAAATAATTTTTTGAGTAAACTTTTTTGTGTCTTAAAAACAATTTTCACTTCAGCCTTTGTTGGTGTTTTAGCGTAGCGACACCAACAAATACATGCAAACTAATTTTTAAATAACTTCAATTCTAAAATCAGCTTTTCTTTGGCAATAAAATTGAAAAGTAGATAAATACATCAAAAAAATAATTCAATTATGAGAAAACCATTTTTATTTGTAGTATTTGTGTTTTTTATAGGATTTTTTGGGATTTCTAAAAATTCTTTTGCCCAATGTGACGAGTTCAAAAAATGGATTCCTGAATGGAAAGAGCAAAAATACAGTTCAGCCAATACAGCACAATATGCAGATTACTTGAACGATGAAGAAAAACAATTTTATTATTTTTTGAATCTGATGCGTCTAAATCCACCACTTTTTGCTGAAACTTTTTTAGACAAATGTACAGATTGGAATAGCACAAACTCACTCGGTTATGTAGTAATGTTTGGAAAAGATACAAAGACATTGGCTAGTGAACTCAAAAGATTGCGTCCACTTCCTGTTATTTCTCCGATGAGAGAAGAATGTATTTTGGCGGCATGTTATAATAAAGAGGAAAAATGTGAAAACTTCCAAGTAAGTGGAACTTCTTCTTCTATGTATTATGAAAATACAGGAATGCGATTGTTGATGTCAATTTTGAAATCTCAGTCCAATAGTCAAGCAAAACAGATTTTACTTTCTAATAAAACAGATTATTTTGGAATTTCTATTCTTCCTACACTAAAAAAAGGTGAAACTTCTGCTCGTTTGACAAAATTTGATAAAAAAGTATTAGAAATAAAAGAAAATCAAAGTGGCGATGAAATTATAGAAGATTACACAGAAAATGTAAATGAATCAAATGAGACTCTAGGAATAAAACCTTACCAAAAAGAGTTTCAAGAAGTAGTCCCAGAATGGAAAAATGCAAAGTATACTATAGCCTACACAGCTCAAAGTACAGATTATCTAACCGAAAATGAAAAGTTAGTTTATTATTATCTCAATTTAGCTCGTCTTAATCCTCCTCTTTTTGCAGAAACTTTTTTGGTGAAATATAAAAAGTGGAACTCGTATGAAAATTTGAGTTTATCAGATTATTATACAGGGTCACTTTACAAAACAATGAAAAACATGAAAGCTGTGGGCGTACTTTCTCCTCAAAAAGATTTATTTGAAAGTGCAAGATGTCACGCTATTTCTTCAGGAAAAAAAGGATATGTTGGACATACACGTCTTCCAAACTCGGGTTGTAAATCAAAATTTGCTGGCGAATGTTGCTCGTACGGACAATTTGATGCACTTGAAATTGTAATGCAATTACTCGTCGATTCAGGTGTGCCGAGTTTGGGACATAGAAAAATTTGCTTGAGTGGAAGTTACAAAACATTAGGTGTTTCGGTGCAACCTCACAAAACCTATCGTTTTAATAGTGTTTTAGACTTTGGGAGATAACTAGAGATTAAGGAAAGTTCTAGTATTACGTGAACTCGGTATTATATTCTTGCTTTTATGTCCCTGTGAGACACTTCAAAGTTTCAGACAGTTATGTTGGGCTAAATTGTCTGACACCTTGCAGGTGTACTGACAAGATAGTTAGCAAATCAGCTAATAAAGAAGCATAGACTGATATTTACATAAATTCTAATACCGAGTTCACATTAGTAAAAAATAATTTGTATTCTCTCTAAACTCTTTATTTCTCTGTGGTTCAAGTGTATGTTCCTTTGTGAACTCTGTATTTAAAATCAGTCGTGATTTTCATAACTCACACCAGCCAAAACCTTCACATCCAAATGATTTTCCTTTGGTGGAATTGGACAAGAGTATTTCTTATTATAAGCACAATACGGATTATAGGCTTTATTAAAATCAATTGTAATTTTATCTAGTTCTTGTCCGTCTGCTGCTTCTCTTTCTGGAATTTTTAAATCAATATAACGCCCCCCATAATACGATTCTTGTCCGTTGCTCAAATCTGTAAAAGGCAAGAATAAATAATCTTTGTACTCTTCTTGTTGTGTCAAATTTTCACTTTGATAGACATTTAGTGTGTGCCTTTTTCCGTGCAACTCAAAACTAACTTCTCCAAATTTTTGATAAATTGGTTTCCTATCTGTCGTCGTTTGCATTGCGAAAGGCTTTCCCTCAGTTGTTCTAACAAAATCAGCTTCTACTTTATAGCTTTCATCAATTTTGAAAAAAGGTAAGGATTTGAATTTCTTGCGCTTACTTGCTTCTAAAGGTGATTCTTTAGAATCTTTGTAGCTTATATTCATTTCTTCCTGAAACAGTTTTATTTGAGAAACATAACTCATTTCTTTAGAATTATCACTTGTAATTGCAGTTTTGGAACTTTGACAAGATGAAATAATAAATAAAGCCAAGAGTAATGAAGTAAAGGAAGACGAAATTATCTTTTTCATTATAATATTTTTATAGATTTTAGTGAAAGACATATTCTACAAAAATATCTATTTTATTCGAACTTCAAATAATAAAAAATTATTCAGAGGACGATAAGTAAGAAGATATAGCCGATTTTATTTGTCTAGCCGATTGATTATATACTGTTTGCGTTTCTTCAACGGAAGCATCACTATTAGTCAGTAATAAAAAACCCTCTGGTTTTTCTTTTGAAAATTCTAATAAACAAGTCGTACCAGGGTCGCTTCCACTATGTTGCAAGGTATTATTATTGTGTACCCAAAAAACTCCGTGGTTGTTGTGAGCTTGTAAAATTAGTTTTTCTTCTGCTAAAAGAGGGGAAAATAAAGTTTCAAATCCTTCTGATGAAATTATAGATGCTTCTGAAAAATGAAAGCCTTTTATCATTGCCACTAAAAATAAACTAAGCTCCTCATTTGAGGTAAATACAGAACCGTCTGGATAAGAATCATTTCCATATCTAGGCAAAGGTGTATTTTTATCAAAATACAAAGTAGCCAACTGAGTTTCTGACAAAGAAGGAAAATAAGTGCTTTTATTCATCTCTAATGGTTCAAAAATCTGTTCTTCTAAAAATTGATGATAAGGCTGATTTGCTTTTATTTCAATTAAGTATGCCATCAAAGAAGAAGCAAGGTTAGAATATGCCCATTTTTCTCCAGCTTTAGAATTTGAAAATGCGTCAAGAGAATAATTGATACCACTTGGATAAAAATAATTTGAAATCAAACTTTCTAAAGACTTTTTATTTCGCTGTTCAATTCCCATAAAATTTTGCAACAAGGCTGCTCCTTCTGTGTTCATATTTTCGCCATTTTGAATATAATACGCATCAAAATAGGCTTCTGAAACATCCAATAATGAAGAAGTATGAGTTACCAAATGACGAATTTTGATAATATCATTTGGGTTATTAGGATTTATAATTGGATTTGTTAGAATGCTATTAATATCTGTTTCCAAATCAAAATAACCTAATTCTATTGCTTTGACGGTAGCTACACCCAAAACTGTTTTACTAATTGAGGCAATGGGTTGTAATGTTTGATTGGTATAAATTTCATTGTTTTCGATGTTTTTATGCCCAAAAGAATTTTGATAAGCAAGTTCTCCATTCTTCACAATCGCTAAAGAAAAAGCAGGAAGTTGAGATTCATTATAGACTTCTTGTAAGTATTCTGTAAGCTCTTCATTTGAAGTAATAGGAGTGATAGTTTCATCTTCTGTGCAGCCAAATACAATTAGAGAAAAGAAAGTAAGTAGGGTAAATAAATTGTGTTTTTTCATTTTTAATTAATTGAAGATTAAGGAAATAAATTTATTTTATTGTCATTTTTGAGTTCTAAAACTAAAGTATCGGCTTCAAACATTTTTTTAGCATTCATTATGTAATCACAATGCGAAGAAAACAAATCTTTTGGCTTACGATTATTAACGGAAAGGACAGTATCGCCCAACTGTAAATCTAATTCTGAATTGGTACGATTGACAACCCAAAGAGAATCATTGAGTATTCCTAGCAAAAATTTTGTTGTAGATTCGATTTTTACTTCTTGTTGAGGTTTGAGCAAAATTTTATCATCTTCATAATCAATACAAACTGTAAAATGCTTCAAAAACTCGTTTCCTAAAAGTGCTTTTCCGATAGCCGAAAACTCTACCAACATTTCTGTCTGATAACCTCCTATTTCTACTTTTAACTTCTTTACAATAATTGAATCTGTATTTGAACCATAAATTCCAGAAGTAGATTTATCCAAAATAATTTGTGTTTCGGCTGTTTCAAAATGCTGTGCTAAAGACAAAGGCAAAACCAAACTACCATTAAAACCAACATCAAAAAGTACGTTTTCGACGGTTTTATCGCCTAGTTTTAGATTAATTTTTGGTGTTCCAGACAAAGTAGGACTGTCAAAAGGTAAGGTATAATGTTCCCCATTTATAGAAAAAGGCGTATCTGAAAAGTAGAGTTTTTGATTTTGATAATCAATTTTCCAATGCGCCAGTTTCATTAGATTTGCTCCAATAATTCCGTGTTTGGCAATACAAGGACTAGCCGATTTTTCAGAATAGATGACCTTTCCTGCTCCAATTTTATAAAAAGAAGTTTCTCCAAAAGTTATTGAATCCAAACGAATAACTTTAATTTGTTTGGTTACGCCTTGTGCTGTCGAATTTGATTTAGTGGTAACTGTTTCTAAACCTAAATCAGTCGCTAAGTTATTTTCTACTTTACTATTAAACGCTCCTGTATCAAAAATAAATTCACGCAAAACAGTATCAGCATTTAGCTTGGCTTTTACGACAATCAAGTCTTTTTTGAGTTCGAAAGGTACTTCTTGAACAAAGTTTTTGGCTTTCAATTCTCCTCCTGAAAGTAATCCTACGTTTTTAATGTAGGAACAAGAAGTAGCAAAGACAAGCAATATTAAAAGTAAAGTATATTTGTAATTTATCATTGTTTTTTAATTAGATTTAGGTTAGAGTATCAATTTCTTAAATCGGTATTTCCCAAAAAAGCCTTCCTTCATTTGAAGCACACGATGTGTAGATTTATCAATCCAAAATTCACTTGATTGATATTCTGAATAAATTACTTTTACTACCCAACAATCCATTGAGTTATTATTTGATGAAATTTCCTCGCTTCTATCTACCCAATATTTGTAATATTTAGGAGGCGTTTTTGAGGCAGGATGATAAAAGCTGATAGCAAATTGCTTATCCTCTTCCAATGGCAATGCAGACAAAACTTCTAAATCTAGTTCCCAATTGAATGAATATTCCAAATCATTTATTTCAAAAGGCAAAACATTGTGTTGTGTGGTATCAGAATCTGAGTACATTTTATTTTCTTCGTAGATAAAATGCTTTTTTTCGATAAGTGTCTTTTCTTCACTCACATCTTGATGAAAGACTTTTTCACTCAAAGTACGTAGCTTTTTATCAAATGTAATGAGATACTTATGGAAATTATTTTTATTATTAGAATGTCTTGTCCAATGAAGTTGATATGTATTTTCATTTTTAGAAATTATTCTGTCCCAAATTTCAAAGTTTGATTTATAAATAGAGTCTTGAATATAGACGATATAAGAAGTTTGATTTTCTTGAAGTTGCTTGATTTCTAACACATCAGATTGTGTATTTACAGTATCTATTTGTGCTTTAAGTGAATTCAAACAGAGAAAAACCAAAATAAAAGAAATAATATATTTCATTGAAAACTGAGTTTTTGAGTTGAATTAATAAATAATTTTAAATGTATAAAGTGAGAATAAGAAACTTAGATTAGATAGTAGGTTTTTGAAATTTTTTCTCTACTTGGCTTGTCCAATAAATTAGGATAGGAACACCAATAAGAGGAGGCAAAGCAAAGGCTACAAAAGGATTCATCAAATCGAAGCGAGAAACTACTGTCGCTGAAAAAGCCGTAAACGTAGCAATATAACCTCCCATCATATTTCCGATATGGGCTGTGTACCAATGATAATGTTTTGTAGGACGGAAAATAAACATCTTAAAGTTGGTATAAGAAATCATAAAGCCACCAATCCCAAAACCCATAGAAAGCAATGCCCCAGCTAGATTATGATTTTCTCTCAAAAGGTAATACAAACCTATTCCGATAAAAATAATATTAGCAAGTCCATTGATAATTCCTGCTGCCCAGTCGTACCATTTTGGGTTTTGGTCTTTGTGTAATTTCTTTAAACTAAGAAAACGAACACCAGAAAAAACGCTGTAATAACTCAAAAAAGCTATCAAAAACAAGAAGCGATTGAAGCGATAACCAGCCACGATAATTCCAGTAATGAAAACTAAAGTCATTGCCCAGAAATAAATTTTACCCGAGTATTTGTGCCACTTTTTGCCCTTTTTAGACAAAATAGCAACTGCGCCACTGATTAGAGAAATGCTTCCCACCAAGACGTGAAAAAAAAGTGTGTATTGAACGAAGTCTTTCATAATTTTTAAAGTTTAGTTTTATGCAAAAGGATTTCCTTTTTCTCTTAGATTCATTATGTAGCTTTCTGTGAGCAAAGTCATTTCATTTAGGTTTGGAGAAAAAAATAATTTGAACAAATCTTTTGTATCACAGCTAACCCCTAATAAATATCCTGTTGGAAATTTTTTAAGTGTAACAGCAGATTCTGTTATTTCGTCTTCTTCTTTTACAAGAACAGGAAAGTCTTTTGCTCCTTCTGCCAGTTTGTAGGCTTGTTCTTCAGTAATTTCTCGTATTCCTTCATATTGTATTACCCTATTTGCCTCAAAGTAAGTAACACCTAAGCTATCTGCTAATTCCTTTAATAGCTTGAGGTCATTGTCATTATTAATTTTTAAGAGGAGTGTTTTCATGACTAATAGGTTTTTATTTATAAAATCCTTTTTTTGCTTTTCTAAAATTGATAATGCGATTTGGATAGATGACAAACTGAATAAAATTAAACTCAAACTGATCCACTCTTGATTTTTTCCCTCCCACATCATTAATTTCTTGAAAAGGATAATAGCGCAGATTAGTACGCAACACCCAAGTATCTAAAGACGATGGCACAATGTCCCAACCGAAGATAATTCCAAGAGAAATCATTTCTGTTCTTGCTATTTCGCCTTGTTGTATGTCATTTTTGAAAAGACCAGTCGCCCACTTTTCAGAACTAATACTTGCTCCCACAAAAGGAACAAAGCCGTTGTAGTCAAACAAAAATTTGTAGGTTTCGAAGGCAATGGATTGTCTTCTGATAATACGTTCTAAGCTATAACTAATGGCTTTTGAAGAATAATTGCGATAACTAAAACCTGTGTGTAATTTAGCTTTGTAGAAAAAATAGCCTACTCCGATGTCTAAATTAAAACTTGCTTTATGAAGAGGTAAAGATTCTAATTCTTCTGAAAATTTGGGAGATTTTAAAAAGAATGCAGAACTAGGCGCAACACCAATGGAGAAACTATTGAGTTTCTTTTTAGCAGCTAAAGTTGCCATAACTTCTGCTGTTTTTCCAAACTCTTTTGGCTTTTCTTCTTTAATTGTAGTATCAAAATATCTCACTACACCTAAAGACAAATAAGTTTTGGGAAGTTCGAAGGTGTTTCTTTGAGTTTCACTACTATAAAAAGTCTTCTTGTTGTTGGCTAGAAATATAGCTTCGGCATTGATTTGCCAACCTTTTAGAGCAAAAGAAAACCCTCCTAATGGCATCGGTGTAATAAAACCATCGTAACGTTTTCCTTGGGTATCATTTCCCAAACCTAGTGAAGAAAAATCTAGGCAAACCCCCATATAGGGACGAAGTTTTTTAAATTCCATTCGCCAAGGATAATATTTTGCACTTAGACTTCCTGCCGAACGGTACTCTACCTCTCCGTTATTTTGAAGTTTTGTACTTCCTAAATTGGTCAAGTAAAGTGTCATATTAAAATCTAACTTTCCCCAAAAATGCAGTCCTCCAAGAGTAAGATGAGGCATAATAGCAGTAGGAAATTCTTGTTCTTGACCTTGCCAAATTAAGCTACCCGATGCAGGAATAATTTGTGTGTTAAATCCAAAGTAGGATTGAGCAAAACGATGTTGAGATTTTTTTTCTATATAAACTTGTGCATTACTAGAAAGTGAAAAAACAAGTGTGAAAATAAGTAGAAAAATAAGTGAAACTGATAGTCTATATTTTGTCATTGGTGTATTTGTTTTTAGTGATTTTTTAAAAACTTATACGACAAATATGAGGGATAAAATGTAGTTTTACAGCCTTTTAAAATGGTTTTGGTAGGAAGTGGCAGAGTTTGGGATAAGTGGGAGATGATTTGAATCTTTATCGTATTTTTTAATCAAAACTCAAAAAATAAACATAAAAAAACGGTCTTGTTTTTTGTTCAAGACCGTTTTGAACTGACTTAGATTTTCTCAAAAACATCTTCTCCAAAAGAAAAACTAACTGGCTTTCCGTCTTCAATTTGAAAACGAATCACGATGCCACTCCCAGGGGCAAGTTCGATTCGCATACATTCTTTTAACTCATAAGCTGTTGCTATGCTTTTTACATTTCCAGTAGTGAATAACAGTTTACCATCTTCATAACTGACATTTACTGTTCCGATATTTTTACTTTTGTAACTGCCTATATATTGTTCTTTTGGAAGAGAAAGCATCCATTCACGTTTGGCTAATTTTTCGGCATATTTTACTTCTGATTTATTGTAGCGTTTGAATTTCTTTTGAAGTGATTTAATGCCCTTTTTCTCTAGTTTTTTGACTGCTTTTTCATCTCCTAAATGTAAATAATAGGCATATTTAGCAATCAAATTTCCGATATCCAAACCTAATGAGTGATTAATACTTACACTCACACCTATTTTTTCATTTGGTAAAAAAGAAAGATGAGAAGCAAAACCATGATAACCTCCAAAATGATAAATTACTTTCTTTCCTTCAAAATTGCCTATTCTCCAACCTCTAGCATAGCCATTTCCCTCAAAAATAGTTATATATTCATGAGCAGCAGAAACTAACTTTTCTTGATTTTTTTCTATAACGGCACTTGGATAAATTGTTTTGCCATGTAGAGTTCCTTTATTGATTTGAAATTCTAGAAAGTTTGCCATGTCTTCTGCCGAAGTAATTATTCCTCCTGCTGCGTGCATGGTTTTATCTATCTTAAAAAAATCTGATTTCTGAACATCTTTTCCAAAGGTACTATGATGAGGTTTGGCTAATTTATTTTCATCAAAATCAGAAACTTTTGCAGATGTGTTTTTCATTCCTAAAGGCGTAAAAACCTTTTCTTGAAGCAAATCCTGCCATGTTTTTCCTAGTTCTGCTTTCAAAATCATAGAAAAAAGGTAATAGCCATAATTAGAATACATAAACTGCTTTCCAGTTTCTAAGGCTTCACTTTCTTGTTCTATAATTCTCAAAATATCTTCCTCTGTATATTCGCCTGTATAAGCCAAACGCATAGATAAATATTCATTATCAACTCCAATTTGGTGCGACAACAAATCATTAATCGTAATTCCTTCAAATTTTGCTTTTTCTTTGAAATTACTAAACGGTTTGTATTCTATGATTTGTTTTTGGAGATCAATTTTTCCTTCATATTCCAAAACACTAGCTAAAAGCCCAACAAAAGATTTAGTAGTAGAAGCAATATAAAAACCAGTAGAATTAGTAGCTTTTTGCTTAGTTTCAAGGTTTGTGTAGCCTGTGGTGTATGCAAAAGATTTTGTATTTTTTTTATCATCAAGATGAGAAACTGCAACACTGATAGCAGGAATCATTTCTAGCTCTGTCTGGACTTTTTCAATGAATTGAGTGAGTTTCTGATTTTTTTCTATTTTCTGAGCAAAATTAAAGTGAGTAATAGAAATAAGTAGTGCAACTAAGATAGTTTTTCTTATCATTTTCAAATTCGTTTTTAGTGGTTGATAAAATATTTTTACAAAAGTAGTTTTGTATTTTACCAAAAAATAGAACGAATCAAACATCGATTAAATTTAGAGCTTTTCGTGGCGTAAAGTGAGTAATTTTTTTGAAGGTTCGGCAAAAATGACTTTGGTCTGAAAAACCATTTTTATACGCAATTTCTGTTAGACTTTCATTTTGTTCTATTACTTGAGCAAAGCTATTTCGTATTCTCAAGTTTTGTTGATATGTTTTTATATCCATACCATAAAATTTTTTGAAAAAATGACCTACATGAAAAGGATGCTTATTTATATCTTGAGCTATCTCTGTTATTACAATATTTTTTTCGTGATTATTATTAATATAAGTAGCAATTTCTGAAAGCCAAGTAGGGATGTGTGTAGATTGTTGCTGTAAGCAAATAGCCAATGTTTTTTTTAGTTGCTTTATAGCTTCTTTTTTATTTTTTTGTTGAATGAGAGGCAAAAAGTAAGGTATAAGTGTCTGTTCTGCAATCCAACTCCATTCTTTAAAATCTAAGTCGTAATATTCCCAATCATATATTTTGAGCGATAAAAGTGAACTATCTTCTGCAAAAGAATCACTATGAATCACTTGAGGTGGTTTTATAGAAACATGCCCTGCACCTGCTTTATGAATTTGGTCTTGAGAAGTTTTTTCTGCTATATTTCCATTCAACAATAAACTAATGGTAAGAAAATCATGACTATGCAAAGGCATATCTGATTTAGTTTTAGCATAATGATTTCTTGCTATTTGAATAGAGCTATCTTGATAATATATTTTTTGGTCAGTAAGCATAAGAGAGATTTATTTTTATCTGTAAAGACAAAAGTTTTTGAAAACTGTTGCAGAATTCCACGACATATCTCAAAAATAAATAATAATAAAGCAATAGCTATATCATTTATCTCTATTTGGTAAGAATGGGAAGAGGGTGGTATAAAGTGGAAAAAGCAAATTAAAAGTAAATAAGAAATACTAAGAATTTGCTTTGAGAAACTCTGAAAGTTCTTTTGATTTGGAGCGTGAAACAGGAATTTTTGTATCGATATTTTGCAAAACCAATTCTAAATTTCGTGCATTTCCTTCTACTTTCTGAATCTTTGAAAGGTTGATGATATAACTTTTATGACACCTAAAAAAATCTTTTGGAGGTAATTTTTCTTCTAGCTTTTTTAAGCTATTTCGGATTAATTCTTTTTGAATAGAATTGTCTGATTTATAAAAAACTTCAATATAATTTCCTTCTGATTGCAGATAAAAAATTTGTTTGCTTTCTAATTGCAAAGCAATTTTTCCATTTTCGGCTTCTAAAATGATTTTTTTTTGAGAAATAGTGTTTTCTATTTCCTCTACTTTTGTTCTGACTTGCTCTTCTATTTTTTCCTCTACTTGATTTTGAAGTTTGTTCTCAAATTCTGCTTTGAGTTTAATTTGTGTTTTCTGTAATTCAGTCTGTTTTTCTTGAAGTCTTTGATTGAGCGATTCTGCTTCTTTCCACTTTTGTTTTTGATGATAATACTGCTCGTAAAGAATCATTATCAAGATTGGAAAAAACGAAATGAGAAGTGTCCGAACGAACATGATTTGAAACAAAGCTCCTAAGTTTTCAAAACCTTTCAGAAAAGCAAAAATAAAGAAGGTTACAAAAATAATAAATGTTAGAATCGTAAAAACTAGGCTTATTTCTTTTCCTACTGTCCAGTTTTCTTCTTCAAAAGATTTAGAGAATACTTTTTGTAGTCCTCTTACACCTACCCAAATACAAAAAGCAACTACTGCACTAAAAAAAATAGCATAGCTAAAACGGTTCAACACATCAGACTGAACTAAACCGAAAGGAGCAAAAACCAAAATCACTAAAAAAGTAATCAAGGAAGGAACTAAAATACTTCCTATATTAAAAATAAAAGGATGAGGTTTTTTGAGTAACTGTAAAATATTCATTTGAAAACTATTTTTACAAAGCAAAAAGACAGTATTATTTCACTTCTGACCAGTTTTTATTAGCTTTTTGCTTTAGATTTTCTTCATCTTCATTCCAATCATCTAATGTATCTGTGAAGAAATTTTTATAAAAAAGATAGAGTTTTCCATCTATAATCTTATAGTTTTCTGGATTCATATCCACTTTTTCATCCTTTGCACCCATTGCATAAGCACACCAGCCACCATATTGAGGCATATATTTTTGAGGGTTTTTGATAAATAAATCTCGGTGTTCTTTAGTAGAAAATCTATAAATTACACCTAAGTATTTTGCAGAAATAGATGCTTTTCCTTTTTGTGGTTTGTCTTCTACAAAATAAGAAACCACATCATAACCCTCAATGGCTACTCCTTTATCAAGATTAAAATGCGTAATACAGTGTTTTTCTGTTAGTTGTTGAGCCTGTGAGCCTCCTATGATTAGGACGTTAAACACTAAAAATAGAAATATGTAAAGGCTATGTGTTTTTTTGTTTTTCATAATTAAAGAAGTTTTTTATATCCAAAACCAACAAATCAAGGTAGTGATTATATTACTTGATTATAAAGACTTTTGTTGAAAAATATTGCTTTTTTAGCCGACTTTTAAAGTTCTTAATCTTTTAAATTAATAATTTTTTTTGAATTTTAATAGAATGAGCTACTTAAAAATCACCTATAACCTTTTACAATGGCAAACAAGGGTATTTATTTCATTTTTTCGGTGTGAATTTTGCGTTACATCATAAAAATAATTGTATCTTTGTGTGCAATAATTACAATTTACATTTGTGTAGGGACTAATTTGTATTTGTCAGCAAATAACTGTTTATGCGTCTATTGCTTTTGAAGCCTCTTTTTTTAAAAATACAATCAAACTTATTAAAAATAATGTTTGAAAAGTCATCTCAAGAAAACATTTTTTCTGATTTGATTCTTCTTCTGTCCAAAATTAATAAGGGAATGTTTTTGAGTGCTGAAAAATGCAGTTTTCTTTTGTCTTTACTTTTAGTTATAAAAGAGAATACGACTGAAAAAAATAGAAAAATTACTTCTACTAAAAAAATTATATACTCATTTTGATATTTTGCCAATTTGTTTTTCATTAGGTATGGAAAATAGATTGGCTTTTTTGATTTTACCAATTTTATACTGACATTTAATTATGCAACAACACGGAGTCAAGTCTAACCAATCAGGAATTGAGGAGCTAGGAATAAAACATGCAGCGAACGTATATTGGAACTTGCCAGCAGCAGAGCTTATTGAACATGCACTAGATAAAAAAGAAGGTGTTTTGAACGATACAGGAGCTTTAATGTTTGATACAGGCAAATTTACAGGGCGTTCTCCTAAAGATAGATTTATTGTAAAAGATGCAGAAACTGAAAATTCAGTATGGTGGGGAGATATAAACATTGCCTTCTCTCCAGAAAAATTTGATGCTCTAATGGAAAAAATGATTGCATCATTAGAAGGAAAAGATCTTTATGTGCGTGATGCGTATGCAGGTGCAGATACAAATTATCAACTTAAGCTACGTGTTATTAATACAAATGCTTGTTCGAATCTTTTTTGTCATAACATGTTTATTCGTCCAGAACAAACAGAATTTGAATCTTTTAATCCTACTTTCACTATTCTTCAAGTTCCAGAATACGAAGCTGATCCAGAAGTAGATGGTACTCGCCAAGCTAACTTTGCTATTATCAATTTCACTAAAAAAATGATTTTGATTGGTGGAACAGGTTACACAGGAGAAATGAAAAAAGGAATTTTCTCTGTCTTGAATTATTTGCTTCCTCATAAACACAAAGTATTGTCGATGCACTGCTCTGCAAATATTGGACAAGATGGTGATACAGCTATTTTCTTTGGTCTTTCTGGAACAGGAAAAACTACACTTTCAGCAGACCCTAACCGTCCTCTTATTGGAGATGATGAGCATGGCTGGACTTCTGATTCGGTTTTCAATTTTGAAGGTGGTTGTTATGCAAAAGTAATTGACCTTACAGAAGAGAAAGAGCCTCAAATCTTTAATGCTGTTAAGTTTGGTGCATTATTAGAAAATACTCGCTTCCATGAAGGAACTAGAAAAGTAGATTATCTCAACGCTTCAGTTACTGAAAATACTCGTGTAGCTTATCCAATTTATCATATTGATAATGCTGTTGAGCCTTCTGTTGGTGGTGTTCCAAAAAATATTTTCTTCCTTACTTGTGATGCGTATGGTGTATTGCCTCCAATTTCTAAACTAGAAAAAGGACAAGCTATGTATCACTTTATTTCGGGTTATACTGCCAAAGTTGCAGGAACAGAAGTAGGTATTACAGAACCACAACGTACTTTTTCTGCTTGTTTTGGTGCTGCCTTTTTACCTTTGCACCCTACTAAATATGCAGAAATGTTGGGTAAGAAAATGGAAGAATCAAATGTAAACGTTTGGCTTATCAATACTGGATGGTCTGGTGGTGGCTATGGTGTAGGTTCAAGAATGAAACTTTCTTATACTCGTGCTATGATTACAGCTGCTTTAGAAGGAAAATTAGATAATGTAAACTTTGAGGAACAACCAATTTTTGGAGTAAAAATTCCTAGTGAATGTCCAAATGTTCCTACTGAAATCTTGAATCCTAAAAATACATGGGAAAATAAAGAAGAATATGATGCTACTGCTAATAAATTAGCGACTGCATTTGTAACTAACTTCGAAAAATATGCAGAGTATGCAAATGATGAGATTATGGCTGGAGCACCTAAAGCAATGGCAAATTCGTAATCTTATTTCAAGATAATTTCAAATTATAATTTTAAGGAGTCTTATTCTACTGTTTTAGAATAAGACTTCTTATTTTTATGAGAACTTGTTTGTTAAGAGAGCTTTTTCTGAAGTGTTTAAAATAGAACAATCGTATTTTGTGTGTCATAGAATACAGTAAAAAACACAGTCTTTATAGGTGTTTCAGCATAGTGAAATTAACAAGCAAATGTGTAAAGCCTATTAAAATAGTATATCACAATTTATTCTTTGCTTTGTTAAATTAGTGATGAAAGACAACAAAAAATAAAAAATATATCGAAATAATAGTTGATTTTTGTATAAAAATTTGCAATTTTGTGTGAAATTATTCTGAACAAAAATAATTTTATTTTTTACTATGTAATAGTATATTCAATCAAAATTAGTTTTAGAAGTGTATATTTAAACACTCAGATACCTTAAAGGTATAAGTATAGTTAAAAAGTGAATTATCTGATACCATTGAGTATACTGATAAGTTTAATTTTAGCTTTACTGATTTATCAATTCTAAATCTTAATAAGTTTGAATGTAGTTTTTTCTACCTAAAATAGTAAAAACTATCTATTACAAATATAACAAGTTGTTTCTATACATGAGATAGAAATAGAACAACTAGACATTTAACTTAACCTAAAAAAAATTGAAAGTTTCCATTGTAACTGTAGTTTATAACAACGTATCAATGGTAGCAGACGCTATTGAATCTGTTTTAAATCAAGATTATCCTGACTTAGAATATATTCTTATTGACGGAGCCTCAACAGACGGAACTACCGAATTGATACGTATGTATCAAAATCGTATTACTCGTTTTATTTCAGAGAAAGATGAAGGGCTTTATGATGCTATCAACAAAGGAATTCGTATGTGTAGTGGAGATATTATAGGGTTACTTCATTCTGATGATTTTTATCCAAATAATAAAGTAGTTTCTTCTTTTGTGAAAGCTTTTGAAGAAAAAAATACCGATGCTGTATATGGCGATTTGCTCTATGTAGATAAAGAAGATACTCAAAAAGTAATTAGATATTGGCAATCTGGAGAATTTGACTGTGATAGTTTTTATAAAGGCTGGATGCCTCCTCATCCTGCTCTTTTTATAAAAAAAGAATGCTATCAAAAATATGGAGTGTATGATACCCGATTTAAAAGTGCTGCCGATTATGAACTTACTTTGCGTATGCTTTTGAAAAATAAAATATCAGCAACTTATATACCTATGGTAATGGCTAGTATGCGTACAGGAGGAAAAAGCAATAGTAGCTTGAGAAATCGTTTGATGGCAAATATAGAAGACTATAAAGCTTGGAAAATCAATGACTTACAACCTAAGTTTTATACTCGTTTTATGAAGCCTTTGTCGAAAATACCTCAGTATTTCCATGGTATTACTCAAGAAAAATTAGAACTTGTTTATGCAGCTTCTAACTCATATTCAAATAATGAAGTGGAAGTATAAACCATAAAAAGATTGTGCCACAAATTTGTATTTTATTTTACCTTCAACTCTGAGAAAACAGAATTGAAGGTTATTTTATTATTAAATGCTATTATGAAAAATATTACTTTACTTTTACTTCTCTTATCTATTTTATCTTTTTTTAGTTGTGTTCCTACTCGTAACCTCACTTATTTAAAAGGAAAACAACAAGAAAATCCAAATATAGGAAGCACCACCCCTTCAAGTTATTCTTTAGATTTTACTTCATATAGATTACAGTCTTACGATATTTTAGGTATTAACGTACAAAGTATTGTGCCTTCAAAATATGATTTGGGTACAACAGAGGCTAGTAATATACAATCTAAACAAGGAGGAGGAAGTGGACAAAATGGGAATGCTCTTTTATCAGGGTATACAATTAGTGATAGTGGCTTTGTGCAAGTTCCTCTAGTTGGAAGTGTACAGGTAGCTGGACTTACAGTAGATGAAGCAGCTAGTAAAATAAAAGCTGAAGTAGAAGAGCGATTTACAGAAGTAATAGTAAAAGTGCAATTGCTTACTTTTCAAGTTACTATGCTTGGAGAAGTAACTGCACCAGGACAGATTACAATCTACAATATGCGTATGACTACCATTTTAGATGTAATGGCTTTGGCAGGTGAGCCTTTAGTTACAGCCAACAGACAAAAAGTAAGGATTATGAGACGAAAAGGAGCTACATTAGAAAGCTATTATGTAGATCTTACTCAAGATGATATTCTTACTTCTCCTCTTTTTTATGTCCAACCTGGGGATATTATTTATGTAGAACCATTGAAAGGAAATAAAGCACTACAAACAAATACGTCTCTGATTGGAATTGTAGGAACAATTATGAACTTTGCTTTTTTCATAACTAACTTTTTCTTCATAATAAATCGCTAAAATAATTTATAAAAAATCACGCAAACAAAATTACCAAAAATGAACTTTGAAACCACTAAAGACTTTGCAGCACAATTAGACAATAATGATTCTCTAGCTCATTTTAGAGATAAATTTTGGATTCCTACAATGAAATCAGTTTTAGGTACAACTAATTCTGATACTAAAGAGGTAGTTTATTTTTGTGGAAATTCTTTGGGGCTTCAACCCAAAACTACTAAAGCCTATATTGAACAAGAATTAGAAGATTGGAAAAATTTGGGTGTAGAGGGGCATTTTCATGGAAAAAATCCATGGCTCTCCTATCATAAACTCCTTACAAATCAAACAGCCAAAATTGTAGGTGCAAAACCAATTGAGGTAGTGGTTATGAATAACCTTACTGTCAATTTGCATTTATTGATGGTTTCTTTTTATCGTCCCACTCAAAAGCGTTTCAAAATATTGATGGAAGGTGGAGCTTTTCCTTCTGACCAGTATGCTGTCGAATCTCAAGTTAAATTTCACGGATTTTCGCCATACGATGCCATTGTAGAAATGATTCCTAGAGAAAATGAAGAAACACTAAGAACAGAAGATATTACAAAAAAAATAGAAGAATTAGGAGATGAATTGGCTCTAGTTATGTTTGGTGGTGTAAATTATTACACAGGACAATTTTTTGACTTAGAAAAAATTACAAAAGCAGCCCATAAAGTAGGTGCAACAGCAGGATTTGATTTGGCTCATGCAGCAGGAAATGTTCCTTTAAAACTAAGTGATTGGAATGTAGATTTTGCCACATGGTGTAGCTACAAATACCTCAACTCAGGTGCTGGTGGAACTTCTGGAGTATTTGTAAATGAAAAATATGCTGATGATGATTCGCTTCCACGTTTTGCAGGTTGGTGGGGACACGATGAAAAAGTTCGTTTTCAGATGAAAAAAGGATTTATTCCGATGCGTGGTGCAGAAGGTTGGCAGCTAAGTAATGCACAGATTTTGCCAATGGCAGCACACAAAGCCTCTTTAGATATTTTTCAGGAAGCAGGTTTTGAAAACCTAAGAGAAAAAAGTGAACAACTAACAGCTTATATGGAATTTTTGATAGAAAGTTTTAATAAAGAACAATCTAAAATCAAAATTCAAATTATTACTCCAAAAAATAAAAACGAAAGAGGTTGTCAGTTGTCTTTAGTTTTTGATAAAGAAGGTAAAAAATATCATGAAATCTTGACTCAAAAAGGAGTTATTTCAGATTGGAGAGAACCTAATGTTATTCGAATTGCACCTATACCTTTGTATAATTCTTTTATGGATTGTTACCGTTTTTATGAAATTTTGAAAGAAATTGCTTTGTAGATTTTTTTATTTTAATATAGCGTTACAGAACTATTTATTTTTTTATAAAAGTCTGTAACGCTATTTTAGTATCATATAGAATTAACTTTCCTGCCGTTGTTGGTGTTTTAGCGAAGCGACACCAACAACAAAACAGGTATAGAATTAACTATAAAAATCATCTTTTGTATCTTCGTTATTTCTAATCTTTGCACTATATTTCATACGTGATGCTTTTTCTTTGCTAAACATTTTTTTAATGTCTTGCGTATTTGCCTCAAATTTCATTGTATTAGTAATAGAAATTGTAGCTGCAAATGCTTCTACATCGTGATTTGCTCCAATATAGGTAAATGTCCAGTTTTCTTGTTTTAACTCCTCAACCATTTTTTTGATGGTTGCTCCATTGAATTCTTTTGATGAATTTTCTTCTCCGTCTGTCAAGATTGTAACCAAAACATTATACTCTGAATGTGTTTGAGTTATTTTTCGAAGCTGCGAAATACTGTTTCCCATAGCATCAAAAAGGGGCGTTCCTGCTGTTGGGTTGTATTTTGTCTTGTCAATTTCATTTAGTTTTTCTACACTTTCATTTTCTAAAAGTGTTTTTGTATGCAAAGAATTGAAGGTAACAAGACTAATAAAATGACCTTGCTCTGGATACTGCTCAGCAACTCCTTTTACAGTCTGGACAACTTCATTAAAACCACTAATAATAGTTTCTTTGATAGAATTCATCGAACCACTCTCATCAAGAATAATAAGATTGAATACTTTGTGTGTTTTCTGATTTGAATTTAACATAAATAGGTAATTTGGATTTGATTGAAATAAATAAGAAAATAAATAAATGTTATTGAACTTTATGTAACTAGAAATATGTTGAGAGCCTATGCAGATAATAAGTGACACAAAATTATTACAAGACAATTATTCTTTTGAATAAATTTATGCTTACATTTACATCTTTATTCTTTTTATCGATTGTTTGTTACATCAAATTTTGATTTGATATTTCATAAAAAAATAAAATATACCACAAGCAATGCACCTAATTTTCTCACATAACACTTATTTACATTACTCAATTTAAACAAAAATTATAACATGAAAAAAATAGTATTTAGTTTCTTGGCTCTTTTTATGACCTTTTTTAGTTTGACTACTTATGCTCAAGTAGTAGAAGATAGCACACAAATTTTAATCAATAACATAGAAAAGTCACTTGATTATCAAACAGGTAGTATTGAACTTGAAACAGGAAATGCAACACTAACTGTTCCTGAAGGATTCGGTTATCTCAATAAAGAACAAGCTAATTATGTTTTGAGCGATTTATGGGGTAATCCAAAAGATGAAACTATTTTGGGGCTTCTTGTTCCTTCTAATAAAGGTGTTTTAGCTGATAATAGTTGGGTTTTTGTAATTAGCTTTGAAGAAATGGGCTATGTAGAAGATGAAGATGCTGATGATATTGATTATGATGAACTTTTAGAACAGTTGAAGAAAGAAACAAAAGATTCAAATACTGAAAGAAAGAGTTTGGGATATGAAACGATTGATTTTGTAGGTTGGGCATCAAAACCTTATTATGACAAAAATAAAAAAATCCTACACTGGGCTAAAGAAGTAAAATTTGGCGAAAATCTAGAAAATACATTAAATTATAACTTACGTGTTTTGGGACGTAAAGGAGTATTTATGTTAAATGCTGTGGCTTCTATGAAACAACTTCCAGAAGTAAAAGCAAATATTGACAATGTTATTGGAAGTGTGGAATTTAAAGAAGGACACAAATATGCTGATTTTATTCCTGATGTAGATAACGTAGCTGCTTGGACAATTGGAGGATTAGTAGCAGGAAAAGTACTTGCTAAAACAGGTTTCTTTGTTGTGCTTCTTAAGTTTTGGAAAATTATTGCAGTAGCCATTGGAGGTGGAGCAACCACACTTTGGAAATTCTTGAAAGGACGCAAGAAGGAATATTAATAGTATTAGACAAAGACAACAAAGCCTAATCATTTATACAATGGTTAGGCTTTTTTTACGATTCATCCTAATTAGAGATATTTCTATTTTTGCTACTGACAATTTGAGGATAAAACTAAGTTTGAAGGATTATGATAGAGTTGTTTTCTAACTGATTTTTTACAAAAAATGATAAATAGAACGCTTATGTAAAAAATTGCACTATCTATGAAGTCAAACTTGATGTTTATGAAAAATCATATCTAGGTAGTTGCTTTAATACTTACTTTTGAATAATTATTTTAACCTAAATAGTTAAATTATTTATCCAAATTTTAATATCTAATCATAAACTTATTATGAAAATTACTAGTTATTTTTTCTCATTACTGATTGCTTTTTTCTGTATTTCTCAGCTACAAGCACAATCTCCACAATTAAAAAAGTGGTATCTAAATCAATTTGAAGTTGATTTTTCTACTACATTACCTCAAGTGAATAGTTTACCTCAAACGTATCCTATTGTATTTGGAGGAACATCTTCAAATGGGTTTGCAAGAAATTCACATGGACACTATGATGATAATGGAAATATTCTATTCTATACAGCTGCACAATCAAATGGAAGTTTTTTAGAGTACCGAGTAATCAATGGACAAGGAGCTATTATAGGAACATTAACTCAAACACCTGATAATAGTGCTGAAATGTCTATGATACCTTTTGGATGTAATGCTCCTAATAAATACTTATTGATTTACTCTGCTCCTTATACGGTTCAAAAACTTGGAAAAACAGAAAAAGTTATGGCTCCTTGTTGGTCTAGGTTAGTATATACAGTAATAGATTTGGGTACAAATACAGTTAGTCCTTCCTATCAAGTACCTAATTTAGATAGAGATTGTCCTAGCAAGGCACAAGCAGTTGGAAAACCAAGACCAGATGGAACACGTTGGCTATATACTAATGCAGAAAGAGATATTGTGAAATGTAAAATCGATTTTACTCAATCGTATTCAAATATTATTAGTGTTTCAAATGTTATTCATGCTGAAAACCATATTATGAATATAGTGGAATTAGAATTGTCTCCTAACCAGAATTTTTTAGCTTGGACAGATAGAGCAAATGATGTAAATTATGACTTTGCTGTAATGGCATTAGATAGTAATGGAGATAGAAATATGAACGGAGTTTTTACAAAACAAGACATTCCTACCTCTTCGTTTAATCCAAATATTCCTAAAGCATCAGGAATTGAATTTGTAGGAGAAGGTGTAGGAAACTTTTTTCTGTTTGTAGGTTTTAATACATTTGGAACAGATACAGCTAAAGATGGAATTTATAACTTTAATTTTATAAACTACTCTCTGACTCAATTAGCCAATACATCAGGATTTGTAAAATCTCATATTGAAAGAGCTGGTAACGGCAGATGTTATGCAGTCAATGCAAACTCACTATTAGATATTAGTGCATTAAGTATAACAACTCTTCCAAATAGCACAGATTATTTTCCTTATGATAAAACAGGAGCTTCTCTAAATGATTATCAAAACATCAATGATTATGGAGTATATATACTTCCTGACCAAGTAGATGGAGAAGTAATTAGTTCTAATTATACTTTGCCAGATGTATCTCATCTAACAGGTAATGTATGTAAAAGTGATGCTATTCTTAGCTTTCCGACAAGCATCAGTAACTATACAATTACAGTTGAAAAACCATTTCAAACTCCTTGTGTATATCAAGGTACTGCAAGAACACTTGATTTGACAACAATTTGTGATATTCAATGTGGAGGAAATGCTTGTGATAACAGATATCGTATAAAAATAGAAGCAACACTGTGTAATGGACAACAATTAGTATCTCAGTCAGGTGTTTTTAATATATTGTGTGCTCCAGCGAAACCAGTAGTACAAATAGGTCATCGTTTTCTTTGTCCTGAACAAACTACTTGGGGAAAAGTAACAAATTCATATCCACAAGGAACTACAATAGAATGGTTTCAAGGTGGAAATTTATTTGCAACAGGAGCAAGTATAACAGGTATATCAGGTAGCTTTACAGTACGTATAACAGATGCAAGTGGCTGTTCTGTTGAAGAAAACGTATTAATTGGACTAAAAGAGTGTAATAAAGAAGTATTATTCAAGACAGAAAATAATTCTATCAATCCTATTGATGATTCTGTTATCTATCCAAATCCAGCTAAAAACCAAGCGACTATCAAGCTTTTTGAAAATGAAGTTATAGAATATATCACAATCAAAGATGCTAGAGGTATGTTAGTTAAATCATATAAAAATGTATCAGAAGTGACTAAGACTATAGATATTTCAAAATTGAGTGTAGGTTTTTATATTGTAGAAGTTATATCTCAAAACAAAAAACAGTATATCTCAAAATTAATTGTTGAGTAATTTCAACATATAGATTTTACTTGCTATTCACAAACACTCCTTTACTTAACTGTGAAGGAGTGTTTTTATTTTTAATTAGAAGCATTTTCTATCTCTTCCAACATCCATTTTTGATTATTGAACATAAATTTATAGATAACCAAAATACCGTTATCAATTCCTCTCATCTCATATAAAACTAAATTGGAATCAATGACATATAAGAACCTATCTATAAAAACTTTGCTTTACTCATTTGTATTCTTCTCTTCAATTGTAACTAATGTTTCTTGTATCTTATTTTTTCTTTTATTTTCTAATAACTCCCTAACTTTATCTATAGAGTCACTTTTACTAAGTTTATCAACTGCTTTATCTAATCCCATACTCTTTTCTAAAACATCCATTATTGGATGATCAGACTTTTCATAATTGGAGATAAGTTTACCAGGATTTTCTGATGAAATTTGCAATAAATTGGATAATAATTTTACCTTTAATTCTTCTGAAAAATCCTCACTATCTATATCATTAACTTGTCGTGATAAACCCTCATATGTTTTACTCAGAACTTCTTTATGTGCATACTCTTCTATTAGTCTCTTAGATAAGTTTATTCTCTTATTTGCAGAGTAAGCTAACCAAAGAACTGGTAGGTATAATGGTAATATAGTCAAAACTAACCTAGGCATCTTTTGTATTATCTCATCCAAAAGGTAACCATTAAATAAAAAGTATAAACTTATAAAGAATGGTATCAACGAAACTCCCACTAATCCTATTATTGATTTATTAAACAATCTAGAACTTTTATCAAATAATACTTCTTCTTCTTTCTTTTTATCTGAATATGCGTAACTCAAGCCCGTTGTCAAAGCTCTAGGCAAAAGGTTGTTTATTTTCTTTTCTATTAATTCATAAGATAAATTCCACTCTTCTATGGTATTATCTAATCTTTTTTTATTTGAGTTAAATAACTTAATGTTTTCTTTTGCATTCTCTTCCCTTACAGTATTTACAATACTATTTAACTCGCTTATCTCTTTATTTAAATGA
The DNA here is from genome assembly GCF_037126285.1 of Bernardetia sp. MNP-M8. Lineage (NCBI taxonomy): Bacteria > Pseudomonadati > Bacteroidota > Cytophagia > Cytophagales > Bernardetiaceae > Bernardetia > Bernardetia sp. MNP-M8. The sequence goes on along the minus strand of NZ_CP147012.1, from coordinate 525,745 downwards.
TTGTATTGTTTTTTCAATTTGTCTTTTAAACCTTCTACCAAAACAACATTTCCATTTTCATCCTCTTCTTCATAACCTACTATGGAGTTATATAACTTATCTACTTCACTTTTCTTAGTTAATGCACTCTTATGTATTGCTATGATTTTGTTAGCTTCTTCTTTAGAGTTTTCTATTACTTCCATCATATGTTTAAAATCATCTTTAAAGTTTGGATTCTCTGATATTATGGTGTCAAAATTAGAAAGATGTTTTTTGAGTTCTTCATTTTTAGAATTGAAATCTTCGAATGTTTCTACAATTTTATTATTCTTAGCAATTATATTTTCTTCTATCGCATTTATATCTTGTACTGTTTCATTAGCAGTTTGTTTACTCGTCAAAATATTTTGTAATGTGAATTCTATTTCTGTGATGTTTTTCTCTATATCTTTTGCATTTTTATTTATCTTATTCTTATACTGAGTAATCATCTTAGAATCATATCTGATATTATTTTCATAATCTTCTGGCTTCTTATCCAAATTTTGTTGAACATTATCTAAACTATTCTCTAAAATTTTTACCTTATCCAATAATTTTTCATTTCTGATTTCTAATTCTTGAAGTCTTTTGCTATGTCCAGTAAAATCAAACATATAATTTTATTTTTGTGTCTAATTAATATTTATTTTTTTATAAAGATTCTTTTTGTTGTAAAATAGTGAATTTTTTATTAAAATAATGTCTAAATTATAACCTTCTCCTTCTCCACCCACTCCAAAAACTTCCCATAAAACTTCCCAGTCTTCAAAACTGCTGGGTTGCCTAATAAAATCAACTGTTCTTTGGCACGACTAAGAGCAACATTTAGTTTTTTATCGACGGTTTGTTTTGCATTCAATGATTCCAAAAAGCGCATTTGTGCAGCGTGATTGGTTGCCATTGATAAAATAATGATTTTTCGCTCACTTCCTTGATAGCGTTCTACGGTATCTACCGTAATTACTTTTCTTAGATTTTCATCTAATCGTTGATAAATTTGTGCAATTTGCGCTCTATATGGCGTAATTACTCCGACAGTTTCTTCATCAAAATCATCTCCGAAAATTCTATGAATACTGCGTAAAAGCTCTACTACTCTGTCGGCTTCGTCGCTATGAAATTTTGTTCCTTTTTCGGATTTGGTAGGAATAAATAAAACTCGTTTTTGAGCTAAGAATTTTTCTAATTCGTCTTCCGAATTTGAGTTATAATATGCCATTTTCTCAAACTGCCTTTCACTTCCTGCTTTCAACGTTTTATAAAATTCTGTACTGATAAATTCGGCTATATCTTGATGCGTTCGGTACTGTGTCGAAAGCATAGCTACACATTTATTCCAATTTCTTTTTTCGGCATTTTCTACCAAACGCTCAAAAACAGACTGACTCAAATCTTCAATTCCAATTTCGTGCAATAACGGACTTTTTGCTTTACAGAGTTTTGAAGGCTGCGTAACAACGGCAGGAAGTTGTTTTTCATCGCCAATCAAAATAAAACGCTTAAATTTTGGCAAAATTCCACACAAATGAGGCTCTAAAAGTTGAGAAGCTTCATCAACGATAAGTGTGTCAAAAGTTAGTTTTCCTCCATTTGGGTCATCTCTATTCAGAATACGAAGATTAGAATAAAAGGAAGAAACCGTCGAAACAAAAACTCTTGAAGTATGAATTTTGGCTTTTAGTTCATCCAAACTTTTTGAGGCTTTTAGACTATTTGGATAGAAAACGCTGTCTTCTTTTACATTTCCCAAACGAACAAAATCATCTCCACAAACGAGTTTTACTTTTTGACAAATTTCGTCTGTTGCTCGGTTGGTAAAAGCTAAAAGAACAACAATTTGATCGGTTTCATTATAGAGATAATCGACCATATTTTTGAGCATTGCCGAAGTTTTTCCAGTTCCGGGAGGACCTTGTAAGAGGAAATAATCTTTTGCAGAAAGCGCACGATTAAAGATTTCGTTTTGCTCTTCACTTAACCCTTTTTTAATATAATCAATTTTGAAATTCTCATCAAAACGAGGTTCTTGTTGTCCGTAAATAATTCCTTTTTTATGAGTAGAAGCACCCAAAAAATCAGCTAATGAGGCACTAAGGTCATTAAAAGTACGCTCCATCAAATTTGGTTCGATGCCCCATTTTGGATAGGATTCGAAAAATATTTGATTTATATGTTTACTCCAAATTTTGACAGTTACTTTTTCGGACGAAATTTCTTCAATATTTCCCTTCAAAATCTGATAGCGAAGTGGCGAGTGTGCCTTTCCTTCCTGCTCTTCTTCTATTGGATAAACAACAATAATATCACCTGTTCGGAAAGAAGTAATAGATTGATTTTCTGGACGTTTTAGAGTTAGTAAAGTTTCTTTTTTGTCCCATTCTTCAAAAGTTAATTCATTGAGAAGTGAAAAATTATCGCTTTTTTCAGTTTGTGTATTTCGCCAAAGACTTGCAAAACCTTGTACTGGTTCTGTTCCTGCCATTCCTCCTACCTTTGCAAACATCGCTTCACGCATCACAAGCGCAATAAATTCGATAAAATAAGCTCTATCCAACTGACTTGCTTTTTGCCATTTATCATTAAAATCTTTTGCTTTATCCATATCAAAAAAAGCAGGATTCGACATTTCGACAGATTTCAATAAATTATCAAAAACTTTTACACTTCCATTTGCAATCCACATATCCATTGCCACAATTCGATTACGAATTTCCATAGCCGTTTGTTTATCAAAATCAAGACTTCCACAATCTCGCAAACCGTTTTGAGAATCACTAGAATATAAAAGCGCACTAATTCCTGTTCGTTTTTCGAAAGTGCTATCAATCAAAAGATTATAACAAGCCACTTGTATCAAATCGTTTTTCCAACCGTTCGAAATTTGCATTTCAGGAGCTTTTGAGCTTTTTAATTCTATAATATCTTTTCGTTCTTTTAGTTCAGGTTCATTGTGTTCGACGAGCAAATCTATACGACCTTGCAAACCATATTTGCTAGAAATAAAAGTCGGTTCTGTCGTTAGTAAATTCTCAAAATAGGGACTGACATGTTTTTGAACTACAAAAAAATGTTCTTTTAGCTGTCGGCTAATTTCTTTTAATTTTTCTTTATCAATAAAAGCTGCATCAATGCTATTTTCTATAAAAGCATCTTTATAGGCTTCTTGAAAGGTAATTTCTGGATTTTCTACTAATTTATCTAAAAGTTCGTTGATTACTTTTCCTCTAAATGTTCCTTCATTTCCTGCAAAAAATTCTAGTTTAGAAAGAAGATACAAATAAGGTGTTTGCCCTTTAAAAGTTTTACATTTTGCAATGGCAGAAGCATCAACCAAATAATCTGGATTGAGAATAATGAGTGATTTATCTGTACTGACAAACTGATTTTCTCCTACCAATTCCAAATTTGTAACGCTGACAGGCTGATAGGGCATCAAACGAGGAATTTCTCTACTCAAATTATGCTGATGAAAAATAGTATTTTTCTTTGAATAATAATGAACATCAGCAACCGAAATGCTAATCATTCCATGTTCTTCTGTGAAAAGTTGGAAAGAAGCTGTTCCACGTCCTTTATCATCATAAATAATTTCTGTGTCTTTGTCTTGAACTGTTCCGAAAATTCTACCCACTTTTTGCTCTGCTTCTTCTTTAAAAGCTAGACTAATTAGTTCTTCATTTTCATACTTTTCTTTTAATAATTTGGGGGCATCTTCTGTTGCAAAAATCTGAACCAAACGAGTAAGTAGCGACAAAGCCGTCAGAAATTGAACCTCTGAAGGATTAAAAAAAACTTGCAAACTGTTCTTTCTCAAAAGTCTTCGTAGTCCTTGCAATTCACTTTCCCATTCACTTCCCAATCCATACGCTTGACACACAAAATGCAATTTTGCATACCAACCTGTAAAAATTTGCTGCTCTCTATCTTCTGTCAGATTATTCAAAAGACTCAAAAAAGCAACATACAAACGCTGCAAACGCTGTTTTGGAGTTTCTTCGCCTTTTGTAGATAAATGTTGAAGTTGGTCGTAATAGTATTGCGTTTCTAGTGCGTTGAGAATGGTTTTTCGCATAATGTTTTCCTGTAGTTCGGACATCCCTGTCTGAACAAAATGACTATAAGTTTTTTAAAACAACAGACTGGAAGTCTGTTATACAATTAGTATCGAAGTTACTCTATTTTTTAGATTTTTGCAAAAAATTTGAGCAAATTAGAAAGATACAATCAAACCAAACTTTGCATGTTGTGATAATAAATCTAAAAATTCGTTTTTACTACAAGATAGACTTCCTAGCTTGACATTGATTGTGATTACACCTTTTTCTGAAAGATAGTTATCATCTGCTCCTATTAAAGGCTTTATGTTTAAAATTAACCCAAAACAAATCCTAAGTAAAGTATGAATTTTGTCCAGTATTTTGTAACGGTTCTTTACTGATAATTTGAGTTCTAAGTGTTTTAATTCTTGTGAATCTTTACCCTCAAAATCTCTCCATTCTCCATTGTTTTTTTCTAAATAAGGATTTGGACAAACAAATTCAACATTGTTCCATTCAATAAATATTTTCTTTTTGATTCCCAAAAGCGATATAGATACACCTCTGCTATCATAGTATGCTTTTCCCCAGTTTGTATTATGGTATGCTTCATTCAGTATGTTCATTTTGTTTACATTTATTTTCTATATTCAGCTTTCGTATCTTAGCATCGTATTTATCAATTATTCTGATAAAACTATAACTACATAATTCACTAATTTACATCAAAAATCACAGATTTTAATTATGAAAAGAATAACCATCGCAATTATATTTTTCTTGTCTGCTATTTATTCAGTTCAAGCACAAAACATAAAACAAGAAGAAGAAACAGCTTTAAAACAGCTCATACAAAATGTTTTTGATGATGTTTGGGGAGAATTAGATTCTACTAAAATAGAAAAATATCATACTGATGATTTTTTGCTTTTAGAACACGGTGAAATATGGACAAATGATACCATAAAAAGCTATATTGCTAAGGCTCGTACAGCCGAAAAACTACCCAAAAGAACGAATAGTTTTGAGTTTATCAGATTTGTAAAATCTAAAAATTCAATTTGGTTTGCCTATCAAAACTATGCAACTCTTAGTATAGATGGTAAAAAAATAATGGATTTACAATGGTTGGAAAGTGCTGTAGCCATAAAAACCAAACAAGGGTGGAAATTACAAATGCTACACTCTACACGAGTTGCTAGAGATTAAAAAACATGAGAGTTATTGCAGCATTTATAGGTTTTCTTTCAAATTACCTAAGGTTCTTCACTACAGTATAGTTTGCAATACATAATTCAAAAGTGAGCTTTTTTGTGTAGTTTAGTTGTTTAACAAAATAAGACAGAATTATTTATCATCAAATTACTCACAACTATGAATCACAATCTTACTTTTTCTGCACAAGCTCAAACGATGCTTAAATCAGCTTCTTCTTGGGCAAAATTTTTAGCTGTTTTAGGTTTTATAAATGTCTTTTTTGTTTTTACAGTAGCTATTGGACTTATGTCTTTTGGTACTTTTTTACCTTATCTTGGTTTACTTTTACAAAACCCAAATCTCCCAACCGACCAGATGAATCAAGCAGGTTTTGATATTTCTAGCCTCAGTACAGGAGCTTATAGTTATTTACCTTTGGTAATGGGAATTATTTATATTCTCATAGGAATTATCTATCTATTTCCTATCACACATCTATTTCGTTTTGGCTCAAATGCTAGTGCTGCTATCCGTACAGGAAATGAAATTAGTTTAGAAAAATCAATGTCTCACCTCAAATCCCACTACAAATTTTTGGGAATGTTTATCATTGTTACTTTTGTAGTGTATATTATTTTAGCTGTTGTAGGAGTGATTGGAGGAATGTTTTTTGGTTCGCAAATGATGTAAATTAAATAGGTTTTGTTGTTACTTAAAAAAGCACAAGACTATATCCTCTTGTGCTTTTTTAAGATAATTTTAAAGAACATCATCAAATTACAACCTCTGCATCAAAACCTCTACTTGTTCTTTTTTCCAACTTGCAAAATCGCCAGCCAAAATATGTTTTCTGGCTTCTCCTACCAAATGAAGATAAAAAGCCAAATTATGAGTAGAGGCGATATACGCACCCAAAAGTTCATTGGCTTTATTCAAATGTCTTAAATATGATTTTGAATATGTGTTACTGACATAACAATCAAAACCATCATCCAAAACGCTAAAATCTTTTTCCCACTTCTTATTTTTGATATTAATAATCCCTTTTGTAGTAAAAAGCATTCCGTTTCTTGCATTTCGGGTAGGCATTACACAATCAAACATATCCACACCAAGCGCAATTCCTTCCAAAATATTAGCTGGAGTTCCTACACCCATCAAATAACGAGGTTTGTCTTTTGGTAAAATATCACAAACAAGCTCAGTAAATTCATACATTTTTTCGGCTGGCTCACCTACAGAAAGTCCACCAATGGCATTTCCATCTCGGTTTTGCTCGGCTACAAATTCGGCAGAAGCTCTACGCAAATCTTTATAGGTACTTCCTTGCACAATAGGAAAAAGTGTTTGTTTGTATCCATATTTTCCTTCTGTCGAATCAAAACGATTGATACAACGTGTCAGCCAACGATGTGTCATTTCCATTGATTTTTTGGCATACTCATAATCGGAAGGATAAGGAGGACACTCATCAAAAGCCATAATAATATCTGCACCAATGCTGCGCTGAATATCCATTACATATTCTGGTGTAAAGTTGAGTTTTGAGCCATCTATATGCGAACTAAAAACTACGCCTTCTTCTTTTATTTTACGAATCTGTCCTAATGAATAAACCTGATAACCACCACTATCTGTCAAAATAGGTCTGTCCCAGTTCATAAATTTATGCAAACCACCTGCTGCTTCCAAAACTTCTGTATTTGGTCTCAGATATAAATGATAGGTATTTCCTAAAATAATTTGAGCCTTTACTTGGTCTTTTAATGCTTCTGGTGGAACACCTTTTACAGTTCCTAATGTGCCAACAGGCATAAAAATAGGTGTTTGGATTTGTCCGTGTGCTGTTGTGATTGTTCCTGCTCGTGCAGATGTAGCTGCGTCGGTAGTATGGAGTTCGAATTTCATTGAATCTAGCTTATATAAGTCTGATAGAAAAGTCTTTTTGTTTTTTAGTCGTGCAAGTTCGGTAAAAATCAAGTTTGTATCAAATTCTATTTTATCTAAATGATAAAACTACTTTTTTGAGTTAGAAATAAATTTCTCAAATTTTTTTCAAAAAGTCTGTTACTTTTCTGTTTCTTTTGGATTGTAAAGGTAGAAAGGCACTTAAAAATAGATTTCCTTTAGAAAATTTGAAAAAAATATTGACTTTTTTATAAAAAAACTCTTTTCAAATTAGGAACTTTATAATAGTCTTTTTACTTTTGATTTACTGTTTTTCACTTCAAAACTAAAAAAATATATGTTAGGTTTAATACTTATAGGAGGATTACTTGCCATCTCAATTGGTTTAATCTTTCTTTTTAAAGGCGTTTTAGATAGTAACGGCAAAAAAATATTAGCAGGCGAAATAAAGCAGCCTGAAGTAGGTATCCTTCGTAAATTTTACGATGTAGATGCTAATTATTATTCAGGACTTTTCTTTAGTATCGGTCTTGTAATAAGTGTAGGAATGATGCTTGTGGCTTTCACTTGGAAATTTGAAGACACAGAAGATTTAGCTGAATATGTTGCTCCTGTTGCTGAAACAGAAGAAATCATTGATGTTCCTCTTACAAACATTCCACCACCACCACCACCAAAAGTACAGGTAGTAACTCCAGAGGAGATTGTGGAAGTAGAAAACGATATTGAACTTGATGAAAACATCGAAATCAAAATCGAAGATGTAGAAATTGAAATTGATAATATCGTAACTGATGTAACAGCTATTGAAGCTCCTCGTCAAGAAGAAGAAGTAGAACAAGTATTTACTATTGTTGAGCAAAGTGCTGTCTATCCAGGTGGAATGGATGCTTTTTACAAATATGTATCAAAAGAATTGAACTACCCAAAACAAGCAAAACGTATGGGTATTCAAGGGAGAGTATTTGTTCAGTTCGTTGTAGATAAAACGGGTAAACTTACAGATGTAAAAACTGTAAAAGGTATCGGTGGAGGCTGTGATGAAGAAGCCGAACGTGTACTTAGAGAATCTGTTAGATGGGCTCCAGCCAAACAGCGTGGTAAAACTGTAAAAGTTCGTATGAATATTCCTATCGTTTTCAAATTGGATAATTAAAAATAAAACTAGGTAAAATAAAATTTACTTAGAAAGTGAAAACAGATACAAAAATAAATTAAAACCTATTCATTCATTTGAATAGGTTTTTTTGTGTTTAATAAATAAAAATTGTTACTTTTTGATGTTTTTTGAATTGTAATAGAATATATAAAAAGTAGTTTTATAGATACAACTGTCAGACACTTTAAAGTGTCAGTACAGTTAAAAAGTAAATTGTCTGACAACCTGAAGGTATTCTGACAAATATATTTTCTAAATCTAATGTTCAAATAGTATAACTATATTCAAAATTATATCACAATGACCACCAATTCAATTAATTTTCTCAAACCTGCTTTAGCAATTTTACTTTTTTCAAATTCTATTTTACTTTTCTATATCTTTAAACAAGAGCAAAATCAGAATAAACAAAACTCTGAATTAAAAAATCTAAATGCGAAATTAGATTTATATATTAAAAATGATTCTGAAAATCAAAGTAAAAAAGCACCTTGTTTACAAGTTGTTATAGAAAATGAAAAAACAAAAAAGTTAGAGCCTGTTTTGATAAATTATATAGAGGAAATTTTTATAGACAATATTGTTACAGATGTTACAGCTATTTCTGATCCTTGTCAAGAGGAAGAGGGGATTGGTTGTATAATTTTTTATATGAAGGAAGCTGAACCAGAAAAAGGAATACAATCTTTTTATGACTATATAAGTAAAAATATAAAATATCCTATAAGAGCAAGAGAAAAAAATATAGAAGGAAAGGTGATGGTAAGTTTTGTAGTTGATAAAAATGGAGAAATTACAGATGTAAAAGCAAAGAATGATATTGGTGGAGGTTGTAAAGAAGAAGCTGAGCGAATAATCAGAAATTCTTCTAAATGGAATCCTGCCAAGCAGCGTGGGAAAAGCGTAAAAACAAGATTAACAATTCCAATTGTTTTTAAACTGGAAAAATAGTAAAATAATGAATTTTTAATGTTACTTTTTTAAAATTAATTGATTGTATAAAGTAAGAAATTATAATAACTAAAATTATTTTTTTTATTTAAATATATACAATTATGCAACTACTTATTTCTCTTAGTGCTATTTTATGTTTTTCTGTTTTGGCTGGTGTGTCTTTTCTTCGATTGTGGCTAAATTATCAACAAAGCAATGTTTTGAAATACGATTCAGCTTACAAAAATGAAAAAAACAATATAGATAAAATTCCCAAAAGTTTTTATGCAACTTCTATTCATAATTATTCAAAAATGCTTTTTGGGTTTGGTCTGATGGTTAGTTCTGCTTTGGTTTTGTTTGCTTTTACTTGGCAGAGCGAAGAGCAGCAAAATCTGATAAGTTATGAAAAACCAATTATGGAAGATGAGATATTTGATTTACCTCCTATTACAGATGTTCTACCACCTCCACCTCCAAAGATTCAACCTATCAATCCAACTGAAATAGTAGAAGTAGATAAAGTTGATTTTGATCAAAATCCTATTGAAATTAATATTGAAGATCCTCAAATTGATATTAGTGAAATAGTAACGGATGTATCAAATATTGACCAAAATAACTTTCAGACTGAAAAGGTAGATGAAATATTTTACATCGTAGAAGACCCTGCTATTTTTGAGGGAGGAATGGATGCTTTTTATAAATATGTTGCCAAAAGTCTAAATTATCCCAAACAAGCAAGAAGACAAGGAATAGAAGGCAAGATATTTCTTCAGTTTGTTATAGATAAAGATGGAAGCATAACTGATATAAAAGTAGCTAAAGGCTTAGGTTTTGGACTAGATGAAGAAGCAAAACGAGTTTTGAGTGAATGTCCCAACTGGAAACCTGCTCGTCAGCGTGGCAAAATTGTAAAAGTACGTATGTCTATTCCAATTATGTTTAAATTGGATTAATCAAAACAAATTTATTTAGGTTGTCTATAAATCATTATTGGCATTCCATTATCAAGAGCCATTTTCCGAATACTTTCTTTACTACCAAATAGTTTCTTAAAAAATGTTTTTTCAGCTTTTAGCATCACAAGCATATCAGGCTGATGATTAGATAGATAGCTTTCAAGTCCATTGGTTACACTCTTCGAATCACGAATTACTTTAAAGCTGAGTTTGCTAAACAAAACAACATCAAACTCAGCTTGTAGTTCTTGCATTTTTTCGTTCTCTTCTCGTAATTTTTTTCCATCTGTACAGACATGCAAACAATCTAGTTTTGCATCAAAATTACTGGTTAGTTCTATCAAATCACGAATTCTTTTTGCATCATTTCCGTCAAAGTTGGCAGCATACACAACATATTGTAGTGGCTGATAAATAGCATCTTCTGGAATAGTCAAGATAGGACAATTTGCTTCCCTGACTACTTTATTATTTAAAAATAAATCCTTAATTTCATTACTATCTTTATGCGACAAAACTATCATGGCAATAGCATTATCTTGCATAATTCTTTCTGTTGCATCATCTGGGTGTCCCTCCATGACTAAAGGCTCTATCATAACAGGCTGTCCTGTTCCATTGTAGGTATGATTTGCATATTGAGTAAGTAAAACTCGCATTTCCATGTGTGCTTTATCATGTTTTTCTTTAACTTCTCTTTTGTGTAAAGTCATATTTGCTCCTGCTGGGACAGTAGAAGTAACAAAATGACACATAATAACTACCTTATGAGAGGCTTGTGCAATTCCAACAGCATGTGCTAATGAAATATCGGTAGCTGGCGTAAAATTAATGGGAACGAGGATATGCTCCATATTTTTTTTAGGAATTAGGATAGTGTTTTGTGTGTGTTGTTCTTTTTGAAGAGATTCGGATAAAACCATACTTTTTTCAAAATAATAATTTCTTTGTTTTTCTCAAAATGAAATAGAAAAATTCTTATTTTATTTGTCAATATCAAAAAATAAAATTGGTGAGGGGGATACTAACAAATTTCAGAACAGAATAAGTTTTTTAATGAAAAATACAATTTTTTTCTAAAAAAATCAAATTGCTGTATAATAATAAAACCAGCATCTACTATTTATTGGAAATGAAAAATAATTAGTAAAGTTTTTAGAACTGAAAAATAAATGGAAATTGCTAATTTTTTTGGTAAATTTGGATAACAAAAGTAAAACAGACTTCCTAGTCTGTCGTTGAATAAATGAAATAGAAGACTGTAATACTATAAAAAACTATGCGTCAAGATTACATAGACCCAAACATAAAGCCTGAAAATACTACAACGGAAGCTGACATCGAACGTGCTTTGCGTCCTTTGTCGTTTCAAGATTTTACAGGACAGGAGAAAATATTAGAAAATTTACAAGTTTTTGTAAAAGCTGCCACTAATAGAGGTGAACCATTAGACCATGTACTTTTACATGGTCCTCCTGGTTTGGGAAAAACTACGCTTTCGCATATCATTTCGAACGAACTAAATGCAAATATAAAAACAACTTCGGGACCTGTTTTAGACAAACCAAGTGATTTAGCAGGACTTTTGACCAATCTAAAAGCTGGTGATGTTCTTTTTATTGATGAAATTCATCGTCTTAATCCTGTGGTTGAGGAATATTTGTATTCGGCTATGGAAGATTATCGTATCGATATTATGTTGGATACAGGACCTAATGCTCGTTCGGTTCAGATAAAATTAAAGCCTTTTACGCTCATTGGGGCGACTACTCGCTCTGGACTTCTTACCTCGCCATTACGTGCTAGATTTGGAATTAATCTGCGTTTAGAATATTATGATGCCGAGCTTTTGACAACTATTATTCAGCGTTCGGCAGCTATTTTGAATACTCCAATTGAAAAAGAAGCAGCTTTTGAGATTGCAAGAAGAAGTAGAGGAACACCTCGTATTTCGAATAATCTTTTGCGTAGAACACGAGATTTTGCACAAGTAAAAGGCGACGGAACGATTGATTTCAAAATTGCTCAAATTTCCCTTAAAGCCTTAGAAGTAGATGAAAATGGATTGGATGAAATGGATAACAGAATTTTATTAACGATTATTGATAAATTTGGAGGAGGACCTGTTGGTCTGACAACTATTGCGACAGCATGTGCCGAAGAAGCCGAAACCATAGAAGAAGTATATGAGCCTTTTTTGATAAAAGAAGGGTTTTTGAAGCGTACACCACGAGGGCGAGAAGTTACTTCACTTGCGTATCGTCATTTTGATATGTTGCCTCCACACGAACAGGCTAGATTATTTTAAAGAAATTATAATTTTAATAGTATGTCCACACAAGAAAAATACTTAAATCCGTTTACTGATTTTGGTTTCAAAAAACTTTTTGGTACAGAAGTCAATAAAGATTTATTGATTCATTTTCTCAATTCTGTTTTACCAGATAATGTGAAAATTTCTACTCTGACGTATCTCAAAAACGAACATGTCGGTCATTCGGCAATGGATAGAAAAGTAATTTATGATTTGTATTGTGAAAATGAAAAAGGAGAAAAGTTTATTGTCGAATTACAAAAAGCTAGACAGAAATATTTTAAAGAACGCACTATTTTTTATTCTACTTTTCCTATTCAAGAACAATCAAAACAAGGAGATTGGGATTTTGGATTGAATGCTGTTTATTCTGTTTCGATTCTTAATTTTCTGATAGATGATAATTCTTACGCAACAAAGCAGAAAAAGAAAAAAGAAAAAGCATCTGTCAAGACAATAGCTAAACTAATGAATATTGATACAAAAGAAATTTTTTATGATAAACTTACTTATGTACAAATTCATATTCCTCTTTTTGATAAAAAGGAAAGTGAGTTAGAAACTTTTGAAGACAAATGGTTTTATGTCATTCAAAATTTACAACGTTTTCAAAATAGACCTGAAGCCTTACAAGAGCGTATTTTTGACAAACTTTTCAAAACAGCTGAACTAGCAAAATTTGATAAAAAACAAAGAATGGCGTATGAAGATAGTTTGAAATACTATAGAGACATTAGAAATGTAGAAAATACAGCAGAAGAAAGAGGGAAAGAAGAGGGGAAAATAGAGGGTAGAAAAGAAAGAACAATAGAAATTGTAAAGAATGGTATTTCTAAAGGGTATTCATTAGAAATGATTGCAGATATTACCAATTCTTCAACACAAGAAATTCAAGAAATAATTAATTCATTGAAAAAGGAGTAAAAACATGAATTACAATAACAAAAAATTTCGTCCAGTTTCCAATACAGAAAATGGAGAAACATCTAGCGAAACTATTTTTGAATACAAACAAGAAGGCAATATCTTGACTTCAACATATAGTGGAGGAAAAATAATTCAAGGTCATTTGATTGGTCTTGTTGATGAAAATGGAAATATAGATATGCGTTATCATCAAGTCAATGAAAAAGGCGAACTCATGACAGGAATTTGTAAATCTATACCTAAACTACTAGAAAATGGGAAAATTCGTCTTTACGAAAAATGGCAATGGACAGCAGGCGATAATTCGGAAGGAAATTCTATTTTAGAAGAAATTTAAATCATTAATATTTTTTGAAAATAAAGTAAAATCATGAAAACTACTTTTCAAGAAATTGAAAGTCATATTGTAGGTTTAACAATTAGACTTTTTGAAGTCTTATATCCTTATTTTTATTCAGAAAAACATATAGAGGAACTATCAGAACAAACTTTGTTTCCTGATACACTTGCTCGTACTTTGAATAATTTGATGCTTTATCAGCAAAAACCAACAGGTTTTTATGCAGATTCAATTTTGCCTAGAAAAATGGTTTTAAGTAATGAAAAAAATAAAATACAGTTTTTGGGTTTGATTCATTGGTTAGAAACACCTTCTAATTATTTTACAGATGGCTTGAAAGACGTTTTTTATTGCGATTTTGTATTAGAAAATGATAAGATGAAAATCGAAAATGTTTCTTTTGGTAGTAACGATAAAATAGATTTGGAAACATTATGGTGGAATGATTTTGACATAAATTGGATTCATACACTCAAAAATTAAATTTTGCCGTTGTTGGTGTCTCACCAACGACATAATAATATTGAAATTAAAAAAAATGCTCTCTCAAACTTCTCAAAACCCACCTTTAGCAGAACGAATGCGTCCAACTTCTTTAGAGGAAGTCATCGGACAAAAACATTTAATTGGACAAAATGGTGTCATTGCTCGTGTTATTTCTTCAGGTGCTGTGCCTTCCATGATTCTTTGGGGCGCACCTGGTATTGGCAAAACTACGCTTGCTTTACTTATTGCTAAAGCTCTGAAACGTCCTTTTCATACGTTGAGTGCTATTTCAGCAGGGGTAAAAGATGTTAGAGAAGTGATTGAAACAGCAAAAAGACAAACTAGAGCTATTCTTTTTATCGATGAAATTCATCGTTTTAGTAAATCTCAACAAGATGCACTTTTGGGAGCTGTTGAGCGTGGAACGATTACGCTTATTGGAGCAACAACTGAAAATCCTTCTTTTGAGATAAATTCGGCTTTGCTTTCTCGTTGTCAAGTTTATATTCTCAATCCTTTATCAGAAGAAGAATTGAAACAACTTTTGCAGCAAGCAATGGATAAAGATTTTAAATTAAAAAAGAAAAACATTGAGATAAAATCGTATGAAGCACTTTTTAGAATTTCGGGAGGAGATGCACGAAAACTATTAAATCTTTTTGAATTGGTTGTAGAATCTGAACCTAATTTTAATCTTCCAAACAAGGAAGACGAAGAAGGAAATACAATCAAAAATAAGATTGAAGTTACAGATGAAAAAGTAATGCAGTCAGCACAACAGCGCATTTCTTCTTATGATAAAAGTGGCGAAAATCATTATGATATTGTTTCGGCTTTGATAAAATCTATTCGTGGAAGTGACCCAAACGCTGCCATTTATTGGTTAGCTAGAATGATTGAAGGAGGCGAAGATGTTAAGTTTATTGCTCGTCGTTTGGTTATTTCAGCTTCTGAAGACATTGGAAATGCAAATCCGACAGCTTTAGTTTTGGCAACAACAACCTTTCAAGCTGCTATTCAAATAGGTTTTCCAGAAGCACAAATTGTTTTGGCTCAATGTGTTACTTATTTGGCTACTTCTCCAAAAAGCAATGCTTCCTATATGGCAATTAAAACAGCTAGAAAAATAGTTCAAGAGCAAGGAGATTTGCCTGTTCCGTTGCATCTTAGAAATGCACCAACAAAACTGATGAAGCAACAAGGCTATGGAAAGAATTATAACTATTCCCACAATAATGCTAATAATTTTGCAGAACAAGAGTATTTCCCAAAAGAATTAGCCAATATGAAGCTCTACGAACCTGCAAATAATGCACGAGAGAATGGAATACGACAGTTTTTGAAAGAACGTTGGAAAGACAAGTATAATTATTAGAATTACGAATTACGAATTACGAATTACGAATTACGAATTTATTTTTATTAGATGATAAGAAATTCAAAATAATTATGTAGTAAGGCAATTTCTCACTAATCACTAAAAAACTACCATTCTATAACATCTCCCAAATTATTCAAAAATGGCAAATTGTCTTTGTAAGTTGTTATTTTTCCATGATTGACCCAACTATTTATTCTTTGTAATTCTTCAAAGTTTGGAGTATGGACTGTTAGAGGAATTTTGCGAAGACGAGAATCGTTTTTTTGAAATGGAGCTTCTTCTTTTGAGGTGTAAAGTAAGTGCCATAAGTCAGGCGAACCACTTTGTCCGATACGTTCTACCTTATCAAAAATAGCTGATTTTTTGTGCCACTCTTTTAATTTCAAGTTGATTTGTTCGAAAAACCAAACTGTATTTTGTAAGCGAATACGAGAACCCAAGCGAGATTTTCCTTTTGAGTTGAGGTGTTTTATTTGTGCTTTTCCTTGTTTTTTTCTGACCATATAAGCTGTAATTACTTTGTGATAAATAAGTTCTCCCTCTTCAAAATAACCCAAAGAAGCTGCTCCTGCTTGAATCAGAATAAGTAAATACGGTTTTGGTAAAAAAGGAAGTTGTTCAGAATAATCTGAAAGACAAAGTGTTCTTTGCTCATCTTCTCTTGTTGGAAGTGTTGGGAAAGTAATCGGAACACGAAAATCAAGAATCTTCTCTCCTTCTTTATTTGTGCCATAAAGGATCCCTTTTTTAGGATCAGAATCCCACAAAATAGCCTCCTCTGAATCTGTTTGATTGTCAGAATCTAAAGAGGCTAGTCTTTCTATTAAATCTATTGAATCGGAATAATTCATTTTTAATTATTTTTAAAAAAATGAAAGGTTGTAAATCAAAATTTTGAGAATAGACATTGCCATTGTTTTAACGTAACAAACACCAACAACAAACCACTCCAAATCTACGAAATATGACTCTAATTGTAGTAGATATAATTTGTGCAGTTGTAATAGTTATGTGTTTAGATATTTTTATTAATGCTATTGTGTCAAAACCTCAATAAGAGTGAGTAGGAATTATTTCAAATGATATTTTTTCTAAACAGGATTTATCTATTCCACTTTGAGTCTGAATAATAGAAGTTTTACAACCTTTCCATAAGGATTTTTTTTAATATAGAAAAAATCATAATATTTGTTTTTTGTTGAACGATAGTATTTTACTATATCTGCCATACGAATTTTAATTGGTGTTGATTTTCCTATCGCTTCTCCTTTTGTTATGACTTGTTCTCTAACATTTTCAACAAAAATATACCTTTCACATTCCACACAAGGAGAGTTACTGTGATAATCTACAGTTAAATAATCGAATGCAATATTTAGATTATCAAAATTAGTTATTTTTATAGCAATCTCTCTTTCACTATCCGAAATATCAAATGTTTCAACTTCGATTTTATTGAGAATAGAATAATAGTAAACCTGCCAATAGTCTAAAGAATCTGCTTTTGTAAAGCTAGAAAAGCAGAGAAAAAACAATAATAAAAAGAGTGTTTTTTTCATTTAATAAAATTTACAATAATGTCTTTTAAGAATGTATAATTAGTTCGTTTTTTTTTGTAGCAAACTCCTTTATAAAAAATTACCTATTCAAAATAACTTTTACTGTATTAGTTCCCACAGCATCGTCTTGAAGCGAATGAATATAGATTTTACAGATATACATTCCATTTTTTACAAGTGAGCCTGTGTTGTCTCTTCCATTCCATGAGATATTTGTAAAATTACCGTTATTATTCAGATAATTCTGACGAATTGTCCTGACAGCTCTTCCCAAAACATCATAAACAACTATAGCTACCTCAATGTCATCACCTGTACGGCTATGAGTAATATTAAAATCTACACTATTCCAAAAAGGATTTGGAAATGGAGTAATTTCTGTAATTTCGATAGGCTTGTTTTCCACATAAAACTCTACTTCAATTGTGGTAGGATTGGAATAATTATCCCAAACAGTAAAAGTAAGAGTATGTTTTCCTACCTTTAAATCTTGCAAAGGAAAAGCAATTGTTCCGTTCTGATAGCTTCCTTCTTCATACTCAAAATAATCGTTCAGAATAAAAGTTTGAGTTGCTTCTCCATCCAAAACTGCCATTATTTCCCTTCCTACTCCATAACCTGTTAAATTAATTCCGTTTTCATCACTAATTTCTGCTAAAAGAGTTGTGTTTGAAGGAACTTTTGCCCCCGAAATAAAGGTCTTATCTTCTATCCAAATTTGTGCTGTTGGTGCTGTATTGTCGTTTGGTGCATTATTATTGCTTGCTCCAACCTGAATGCCATAAAAGCCATTTGCATCTCGGTTTTGAGTTTCGTGTTGAGCATACATAGCTACTCGCCCACTAGCCAAATTGTAATTTATATCTTTCGAAACTATAAAAGTAACTTCAAATTTACCTTGATTAATTTTTGCTTTTCCTTTGTATAAAATGTTTTGCCAATTTGTATAATAGGTAGGTTGAGACTCGTCTCCTAATGTTCTAAGTTCAGCAGGTTTGTCATAGATAGTAATATCCAAAGTGCCAGTAAAATCTGAACTTAAAATATCATTATTTGCAATTTGTCCAAATAAAGTAACCTTATCTAATGCTTTTACAGATTCTGAAATTACGCCATTTGCTTTTACTTCTGTAATAATAGCTTCTTCTTTGGGATAATTGAGACGAAGTGCAGGGTCACCCAAAAGTGTAAAGTTTCTGTTTTGTCTTGAAAGACTTTCATTCTTTGTTTTTCTGATAATATCTCCTAGTCTTGGCATTTCTCCGTTTGGCAAACGTTTGAAAACATTATTATAAAATGCCTTTGCCAAAATAAAATTTGTTGAAGCTGTTACTGGGCGTGTTGTGGTTACAAGTGCAATTCCTCCACCATCTTCATTTGTCATGAGTCTTTCTCCTACCGAAAAAACTTGTGGATTGTCATAACGACCAAACTCACAAGTAGCCGTAACAAACATAGGCAGATTATTGAGGTTTTTCCAATTTGAAACCGAAGCTAAATCTACAACAGCTTCTGTAGCCAAACTAGATTCTGAGCCGTGTCCCATATAATTGACAAGCAAAGAACCATCATTAACATCATCATTTAGTTTCTCACGTACTTTAAAAGAAAATTTTCCATTTGAAGTCGAAATTTGAGGAAAAGCATCAACATATAATTTTTCAGCCTGATAACCCTTATAACTTTCAACAATATCAATAAGCTGTTCAGAATCTCTTAAATGAATATTTCCATCACCATCATCAGCTACAAAAACGACTTTATTTCTCCATTTTCCTAGTGTTTGAGGAAGAGAGTAACCAATAATTTTATCAACCACTAAACTTGCTTGATTTGCGTTTCTGACAGGAATCCTTCCAATTCCGATATCTAAATCTTCTTGTTCTACTTGAAAACTTTCAGACCATTCTCCTTCATCATCTTCTAAAAGTCCGTAAAAATCTTCTGATGAAAATGTTTCGACGGGTTCTAGTGATTGCCTAGACTGATAAACAGGAACAAAATTATTATTTGCCTGTACTCTATCTTTATAATCATAACTTGTATCTCCAAAAAGAAGTAAATAACGCAACTTATCATTTTGTTTTTTATATAAAAAACGAACAAAATCACGAATAGCAGAAACATCTTGTCTTCCAGATGAAAACTCATTCCAAATTTGACTAACTGTTACTACCAAAACTTCCATATCATCTTTTTCACTATGAAAAGCAGCTAGTTTTTGAGCTGCTTCTAAAAAGTCTTCGTGTGTAACAATCAAAAAATCAGGCGTAGAAAGAGCGTGTAAATTTTGATTGTTTAAAGTTGTTATTTCTACTGGTGCTGGCAATTCTGCATTTACATCAAAGGCAACTAATTCTTGTAAACTTCTATTTGTTCGCACGACGAAAGCATTTGGGTTTGAAGAATTGACAGGGATTTCTTGAATATCAAACAAATTACTCACATTCCAAACACGCATAGAAGCAGGTTTTTGAGAAAATTCGAAATTAGCAATCTCACTTTGAGAAGAAGCTACCGAACGAAAATGTGTATTTTGTTTGTAAAATGATAGAGTACGAGTAAATCCTATGGTAAGAAAATCTAAATTTCCGAAAGCTGTATTATCTGTTTTGTTGTAGGTAACCTTTACAGGAAGAGAAGCAGGCGAAGAGCTAAGGTTTGATGAAAAAGTAGCTGTATTTATATCTCCTTTTTTAGAATAGGTAGAGATTTGAGATGCTGCAATAGGAAGTTTTCCAAAATCCTGACCTGCAACAGAAAAAGTATAATCACTAGCACGAGACGAATATGCCGTTGCTGAAACACGCAACAAAACAGGATTAGAAGTAACCAACCCTTCAGATTCAAAATTGATAGTTACTTCTGTAATAAAGTCAAAACGTTCTCCAAACCACATTCTGCCAGAACCTCCACCACCAGAGTTTGCTAAATCACCAATTATGTTTACCTCGTCTAATTCGTGATGTGCTATTTCATTGTAGGTTGTGATTCTTGTTCCACCACTTAGGTTTTCGGCTATTTGGATTCTTTTTCCTGTTTGATTTCCAACTTTCAGGTAATAATAATTAAAATCATCATACAGGTTTTTCTCAAAACTAAATTTCAAAGCATCATTTGCTTGTGCATCGTAAGTATGAATATCGGCTGCTTGTGCATAAAACAAAATATAATCTCCTGCATTAAAAACATTATCACTTCCTAGTTCTATAAAAATGGCATTTTCCTTCAAATCTGAAATACGTGAAACTGAATTGGCTTGTGGGAGCATTCCACCACCATTTCCAAAAACTTGAATATTGTTTGGATTGATAGTAGAAGGATTCAGACCTGCTGTTTGAAGGTCTTGAAAAGTAACTTTATGTACTCCATCTTTTTCTACTTTCAACTTCAAAATTTGTCCCTCTGAAAGAACTGAATTTTGAGCGAAACCACTAAAAGCAAAGAAAAAAGTAAGAAGAAGAAAAAAGGAATACTGAATATATTTTGATGTATGAAGATTCATAGAACTTATTTTTTTATATAAATTAGTAGAGCTGGAAGTATTTTGAGCTATATGATACTGATTATCAAGTTTTTGATTGATAAAATGGTTTGTAAAGTTACGATTTTTTGGAATACTTCTTTTCTTAAAAATTTGGAAAAACAAAAAGACACTTCAATTTTTTCGGAGTGTCTTTTTTTTATCCTCGTTGAGGGTTTCATTTGAACCTCAACGAGGGTTGAAAAGGGACTATTTTACTTTTTAGAGCAACCGTCAATGAGGCGTTGCCGTCGTTGAGGATTTTTGATTACTTACTGACAATCTTTTATACACTTTCCGTTCTTATTTATATAATACCACTTGCCATTTTCTTTTACTTTTGAGATTCCATTCTCAAAAGCCCAAGCATCTTCATACTTTGGTTGTATTATTATATGGAATAACTATATTTCCTACTCTATCAACATAACCATATTTTTTATCTATTCTTAACCATGCTATGCCTTCTTTGAAATCATTTATTTCATCGTATATCGGTTCTAACTTTACCTTGTTATTCTGATTAATTAAACCATATTTGCCATTTTTTTCGAATTTATATAGGGCGTCAATGTTTTGAGCTTTTTGTAATGAATCCATAATTGCCTTTTCATTAACAGATACTTTTTTCTGTTCTTGTATATTTAAATAATTGTATATCAACTGAATAGCTATAAGACATAAGAAAGCATATATAGTAAACAATACTTTTGATATGACTGGCATTGAGAGAGGATTTCTACTATTTACGCTTTGATGGAGTTACTTATACCAAAATAACTTCTATTCTTCCCCTGCCAATTCATCTTTGCGTATGTTACTAGGGCGACCTGTTTTTAGCTTTACTTTCAAGCGTTTGAACAAATAATGAATACCAGGTTGGCTAAAATCTTCTCCAAAGGTATCTTTTACATACTGTTGTACTTCCTTTTGAGTTAGGGTGTTGTCTTGATCTAACTCTTGAAGTAGTTCACTTATCTGAAGAGAAGAGAGCTTACCCCAGTTTTGATTGATACGAGCTTTGATAAAATAATCAATACCTTCTTGTTGATACTTTAACCACAAATTTTTACTCTGACGAGAACTCAAACCAATAATATTACCAGCAGCAGCTTGGCTCTTTACATTACCTGCTTTGAGTACACGCAAAAAACGAACTCTATCTCGTAGATAACTTTTTTGCTGAGATTTTTCTAAAGCCAAAAGATAAGGAAGGCTTTCTATAATCAAACTGCTATAATCTAAAATTTTCGGCATATATTTTTAGTGAAATATAGTAATTATTTTGGTATAAGGTACAAAATAATTCCCTTTTGCTGAAAAAAAGACAGTAAAATTTATCAAAACAAAATACACTGTTTTTCCGTATTACTTCATATACAAACATATCAACATTTATTCATATAAAATAAAAATTCGTTACTCATTATGGACTATTTAGATAAAGACTATTTAGAAAAATCTCTTTCCTACCAAGAGTATAGAACACTTGGACAAGAACTTTTAGAAAAAGCAACCACCACAAATGGAGATAATCGTCCAGAAATTTTGGAATATACAAATACAAATATGTATCGTATGAACAGGCTTGACAAGACAACAAAAGTAAACGAGAATGTCAAAAATGCTTTAGCTACTATTTCATCAAATGAAAAATATTATTGGATCGTTTTGACAGAGAGTTGGTGTGGAGATGCTGCTCAAATTGTACCTGTTATGAATAAAATTGCAGAAGAAGCAGGCGAAAAACTAGAAATTCGTTTTCTTTTAAGAGATGAAAACCCTGATTTGATAGATGAGTTTCTGACAGGTGGTGGAAGAGCAATTCCAAAACTTATTTTTGTCAAAGAAGAAAAAAACAAACAATTGAAAATTCTCAATTCGTGGGGAGCAAGACCAGCCGAAGCTCAAAAGTTAGTCGTAGAATATAAAGAAAGAGTAAGACAAAATCCAAAACTAGAGGATTTTAAGGGTTTTGCAGAATCTCTTCACGGTTGGTATGCAAAAGACAAAACACAGCATACACAAAATGAACTAGCAGAGCTATTAAACAAAAAATAAAAAATGTAGGTTTAATTAATTTTCTTCGGTCAGATGAAAAACATAGACCGAAGAAAATTTTTATAGTTTGAGGAATCAATAAAGATTATTTTCCTTCAAAGTTCGCTTTTCTTTTCTCTAAAAATGCACTTGTTCCTTCTTTAAAATCTTCTGAACGACAACAATTAGCAAAGGCATTTGCTTCTGTTTGGTAACCATCTTCTGGACGATACACCGAATTTACGCTCTCAATAATTTGTCCTAAAGCAATAGGAGCTTTTTTATTTAATTTTTGAAGTAGCTCTTCAGCTTTTTCTACTACTTCGTGAGAAGCAACTACATGATTTACAAGTCCGAGAGAAAGAGACATTTTTGCATCAATCATATCACCTGTCATGAGAAGTTCCATTGCTTTAGAACGACCAATGTAGATAGGCAAACGCTGCGTTCCTCCATAACCAGGGATAATTCCTAAGTTGATTTCAGGTTGTCCAAACTTAGCATTTTCTGAAGCGATACGGATATGACAAGCCATAGCAAGTTCACAACCTCCACCAAGAGCAAAACCATTAACGGCTGCTACAACAGGCTTAGGACAGTTTTCTATTTTTAAGAATATTTCTTGTCCACGCTCAGCAAATTTACGAGCATTCATTTCATTGATTTCAGCAATTTCTGAAATATCAGCTCCTGCTACAAATGCTTTATTGCCTGCTCCTGTTATCAAAACTGATTTTACTTCTTTGTCATCGTAGGCACGAGTAAATGCTTTATCAATTTCCTCCATCGTTTCGATGTTGAGAGCATTTAATTTACTTTCTCTATTTATAGTAATTTTCAAAATTCCATCAGAGAGCGTCAAAAGTAAGTTTTTGTATTCCATATAATTATTTTTCAAATAGTTTTATAAATTCAACTATTCAATTTTATTGTGATTTCTAGTGAGATTAGTTAGGGTCAAAGGTAAGAAGTTTGACACGGATTCACAATTAATTAGTTTAATCGATTTTGTTTTTTGACTTTATATTTATAGTTTATCAATTATTTAATTTAGAATTTTTTCTATTTCTTCTTCTAGTTTTCCGTCTTTTTCCCAGTCTAAATACTCTTCCATAGAATCAGTTCTGTATTTTTTCTTGTTTTTTGTTTGAGATTTTATTTTTTTATAAGTCAAAATCATTGCTTTTACACCAGCTAAATTTGTCTCAAAATCTGTACTTTCTGCTTCTTTATTTTCCAATAAATAAGTAACTTTTGAAAACATCATAGACAATAATAATTCTTTTGAATATTCAAATTTTTTATCTGAGAGCATTTCTCCTTCTATTTTACCATCTATAACTAAATTAATATGAGGTGCGCCATTTATCCACGCCATTAAATAGGATTCTAACAAAAGTTTTAGTTGTAAAGTGGTATTATCTTCTTCCAAAGGATTGTAATTAAACCAATCTTGTAATCCTTTTTTTACTTGAAGTTGATGCTCATAATAATCTTCCTTTGTTTTGAAAGTATTGTTTTGTGGAACTTGTGCTTTTAGAAGTGAATAGCTAAATATCAAAAAGAGAAAAAGTAAAACGTATTTTTTCATTATAGAATTTTTAAAATAAATTTATTATGATTTTAGAGTGTTAGGGCTTTTGCAAACTGATTTTTAGACCAATTATAATTTTGTGTTGATTTAGTACACTGTTTCAAAAGTTTTATTGCATTTTGTTGTGCATTCAGTTCCTCAGAACTGAATGTTTAGCTTCCTCAGAAGCGTGATTTATTTGCTTGAATCACGCTTCTGAGGAAGCGTTTCGTTCAACTCTGGGGAGTTGAATACACAAAAAACATTGTAAAATTTTTGAAACAGTATATTTAGTGCTATCAAATACGCCTATTCAGTTTTGGGGAACTGAACTCATACCTCCTTCTAAAATCTGAATCTGAATCTGATTTCTGACTTTACTTTACTCTCCCATTGCCTTCAAACGCTCACTAAGTGGTGGATGTGAATATTTAAAAAATACGTACCAAGGGTGTGGCGTAAGATTGGAAAGTGAGTCAGCAGAAAGTTTTTTGAGTGCTGTTGCAAGAGGTTTGCTACCATACGTTTCTTTGGCATAATTATCAGCTTCATATTCGTTTTTACGAGAGAAAATATTAAATAAAACACTTGTAATCGTAGAAATAGGCGAATAAAGAAAACCAAATGCAATCATATTTAAGTGAATTTGCCATTCGTTTGCACCTAAGGCAAGAGAAATTTCCTTACTAAAAATAATTTGTGCCAAGATAAAAAGCGTAAGTCCTGTTTGTGCAATAGATATTGCCATAGTTTGAGGAATATGATTCTTTTTATAATGTCCTACTTCGTGAGCAAAAATAGCTACTAGTTCTTCTGTACTGTGTTTTTCTAAAATGGTATCATAAAAAACAACTTTTTTCTGCTTTCCAAATCCCATAAAAAAGGCATTTGCTTTTGTAGAGCGTTTTGAGCCATCAATTACGAAAATATTTTGAAGAGGAAAATAAACACTCCCTGCATATTCTTCAATAGATTCTCTAAGTTGTCCATCTTCTAAAGGGGTTAGTTTGTTGAAGAGTGGCATTATTAAGGAAGCATAAAAAAACTGCATTCCAATAGAAAAAACGGTAATTATTACCCAAAAGTAAATCCAAAAGTTTTTGCCAATTTCTAAAACAAGATATAAAAGAACATAACCTATAATTCCTCCTACTATTGCACCAAGCAAAAGTCCTTTTAATTTATCTGTAATAAATAATTTTTTGGTCGTTTTGTTAAATCCAAATTTCTCCTCAATAACAAAAGTTTGATACAATGAAAAAGGCAATCCTAAAAGAGAAGAAGCTATCGTAACCACTGCAAAAAAAGCAAGAGCGTGCCAAATAGGATTTTGAAAATAAACTTCTAAAAGTTCGCTCAACCACCCAAAAGAACCAGTAATTAAAAATATAAGTGTAAGAATAAAGCTCACAGAGTTACTAATCAAAGAAAAGGCTGTATTTGCTTTCTTATAGGCTTTTGATTTTTGATATTCATCTTCCGTGTAAATATCTGCAAACTGATTGGGCAAATGAGCAGGTTGTTTTTGAGAATTAAGCCATTCTAAAAAATTTTCTAATAAAAAATCGCCTACTAAAATAGCAATGA
Source organism: Bernardetia sp. MNP-M8 (assembly GCF_037126285.1). NCBI lineage: Bacteria > Pseudomonadati > Bacteroidota > Cytophagia > Cytophagales > Bernardetiaceae > Bernardetia > Bernardetia sp. MNP-M8. Next base: position 499,795 of record NZ_CP147012.1, on the reverse strand, counting down.
TAAGAATTAAGATTTGAGATGCGTTCATTAAATTATCGTTTTTATTATTCTTAAAATGTTTTACTGATTCATTCTATTTATTATAACTTCAAAACGATTTTATGGTTTAAAATAAATAATTTTTTATCTTTTTATAGAAAAATATAATTTTGGATAGTTTCTACTTATTTAAAAATCCGTATTTTTGAGAATTATATATTTATTTGTGCTTTATACTAAAAACTCTTATAAAAGATTACCCTTTTTCAATGAAAATTTCAATTGCCAACGACCACGCAGGAACTGAATACAAAAAATTCTTACAAAACTATCTGACTAATTTAGGTCACGAGGTTAAAAATTTTGGAACAGATAGTTCAGATTCAGTAGATTATCCCGATTTTGCACATCCATTAGCAAATTCTGTAACTAGTAACGAAACTGAATTGGGGATTTTGATTTGTGGAAGTGGAAACGGAATTGCTATGAGTGCCAATAAACATGCTGATATTCGTGCTGCCATTTGTTGGAATGAAGAATTAGCAGCTCTTGCTCGTCAGCATAATAATGCAAATGTAATTTGTATTCCTGCTCGTTTTGTAACACAAGAGTTAGCTCAAAAAATGGTTGAAATCTTCTTAAAAACAGAATTTGAAGGAGGAAGACATCAAACAAGAGTAGAAAAAATTTCTTGTTAATTTCTAGTATAATCATATAGGCTACAAAGTCTGTGCAACTTAAAAAAACTTTTAATTGTAAGTTGTTTTCATTTGTCTTAAGCAACACACATTTTTTCATTACTTTATTTTATGCAAATTTTTTTTACTGTTCGTGAGCATCTTTCAGAATCTACTCCTTGTATTTATTTGCTAGGAGAAAATTTTGACAATCTTCCTTCTACATTTTCAGATAATTTTCCTATTTCTTCATTAGTAAATTATTTTGAAAAGGAGCAAATCCCCACTACTGTTTTCTTAGATAATCAAGTAGTTTTTGCAGTTCCTTATCTTGCCCCAATACAGGAAAATTATGTTCATAAAGAAAAAATGCGTAATCAAGGGCATTTAGTGGCACAGCTTATCAAAACTCATTCTATTAATAAGTTACAAGTTTTGGCTGATGCTATTTTGAGTAAAGAAAGTATTCTCTGCTTTTTAGAAGGTTTGAATTTAGGAAGTTATAATTATGAGAAAAAAGGAAATTCAGAGGACTATTTTAGAGATACTTTGCAGGTAGAAGTAGTTTTCTCAAGTGAAACAGAAACTATCGAACAAGAAGAGTTAGAAAAAATGACCACACTTTGTGACGCTGTTTGGCTAACAAGAGATTTGGTAAACGACCCTCCAAATTTTAAGAAACCATCTATATACGGACAAAAAATAGAAGAATTAGGAAAAGAAGCAGGTTTTGAAACCGAAATTTGGAATAAAGAGCGTATAGAAGCTGAAAAAATGGGAGGTATTTTGGGTGTTTCACAAGCTAGTCATGAAGATGCCATTTTTGCCAAACTCATTTATTCTCCAAAAGATGCTACTAATGATACGCCTATTGTTTTGGTGGGAAAAGGAGTAACTTTTGATATTGGAGGTGCAAATATTAAAACTTCAACGGCTGCCTTAGAAATTATGAAGTCAGACATGGGAGGTTCTGCCAGTGTGGTAGGACTTATTTATGCACTTGCTAAAAATAATATTCCATTATATGTTGTCGGACTTTTGCCTATTACAGATAATTCAATTAGTAATCAAGGATTAGTTCCAGGAGATGTAATTACGATGCGAAGTGGCGCAACTGTAGAAATCACCAACACAGACGGAGAAGGAAGACTCATTATGGCTGACGCTTTAGATTATGCAAAAGAATTAGCTCCAGAGTTAGTTATTGATTTAGCAACTCTTACAGGAAGTGCAGTGCGTGCTATAGGTGAAGAAGGTACTGTTTTTATGGGTAATACAGATGAAGTATTGAAAAGAGCTTTAGAAAAAAGTGGAAGAGAAACTTATGAGCGTTTGGTAGAATTTCCTTTATGGAACGAGTACAAAGATTATTTAAAATCTGATGTAGCTGATATTAAAAATGTGGGAGGAAGTTTTGCAGGAGCAATCGTTGCAGGAAAGTTTTTAGAACACTTTGTAGATTACGATTGGATTCACATGGATATAGCTGCGCCAGCTTATCTTATGAAATCGTCTAGTTATAGAGGTAAAAATGGAACAGGAACAGGTGTACGCCTCCTGTATCATTTCTTAATAGAGCAATTTTCTTAAATCTTTTATATGTTATCGCTTTCGACTCTTATTGGTAAAACTATATTCCAAATATGTTATAACTATTCTCATAAAAATGAATTACAAACGTTTCATTCTTATGTTAAACTAGAAGATAATACAATATTTTCTTTATCTAATTGTGATGAGATTTTTTACTACTTAAATGAATCTAACATAGCATATTGCAATGAACAATTTGATAAAGGAAAAGAAATAGAAGAGCAGGAGAAGAAAAAATTACTAAGACAAAAGATAGAAGATATTTATCTTTGTTACTATATGGATGAGATAGATGATGATAAATCATTAGTTTTAAAATTAAGTAATGGAATCTATCTTACAGAAATTAACTATCGTCCTATTGGCATTCCTATAGGTTTATGTATTTGTAATGAATTAGAATTTAAAGATTTTCAAAAAAGATATGTCATAAATGAAGATTACCAAATAAAGTCATATTTAGAAGATATAAAACAATTATAAGCATAAAAAAAGGCTATTCTTCGTAAGAAGATAGCCTTTTCTGTTTTATCAGCTTTGGAGGCTTAGATAAAAATTAAATGATTGGCGTGCGCTAAAATTGATAAAACAATTAACAAAGAAAAATTGTAAATTGAGTGATTAAACCGAATCTTCTAATTAAATATCTTTTGCTTTCCATTTGATTCTAAGCAAAGCAGAAAAACAAATTTAATTTGTTTTTCATAACTACTACAAAGGTGCAAAAAAAAAATAGTTTAACAAGTGTTTTTTATTTTTTTTTGAGCTGATAAACTATTTTTATTTTTTACTGAAAAAATAAAAAATAGTAGCTTTAATGAGTAAAAAGATTTTTTGTTGTTATATTTATCTAAACTTATTTGATTTTTAGATATATAAATTTAGTTTCTTTTCCTATTTCTAAGGGTGTAAGAGCTAAAGCAGGTTCTACAAAATTTTTATCGTTGATTACAAATAGAGGAATTACTTTTCCTTTATTTTCTTTTGTCTCTAATGTATTCAATACATCTTCACGACTATTTACTTTTATTTCTTTTATTTCTGGGTCTTTACGAATAAAATGAGAAAAAGAAATAAAATCTGCTCTTCCATCAAAAAGTATATTTTTTGGATAGTCTTCTTTATTGAGAGTTTCTTGTTCACGATTTGATATAAAACGAAATACTTTGTCTTTGACCAATTCTTCACCTAAAATTCTACAGGCTAAAGCATTTATTTCTGCATTAGGAGTCATTGCCCAAAGCTGTCCATACTGAGCAAAATCTAATTCTTCCCATGCTTCTTCATTCAAAATACTTCCTTCATAAATAGGAATTTGTTGCATAGATGCCTCTCTTGTATTTGCTTTAGAAGTATCTGCAAGCAAGACAGGAATATTGTATTTTTGAAGAATTTTGGCAATAAAACGAGCAGATTCATCAGCACTCAAAAAGGCTACTCCATTTGGTTCTTTACGTGTAACTCCTAGTAGCTTGGCTATTGGTTTGGCAGTAAGACCTTGCAAAACAACTGTTCCTACAATAACTAAAAATACCAACGGTAAAAGCATTGCCGCTTCATCTAAAGGAATAATGTAGTCTTTGCTTTGAAATAGGGAAATAGAAAAAATAGAAGCCACAGCAGCCGTAACAATTCCACGAGGACAAATATAGGATAGAAATATTTTTTCGTTTAAAGTTAAGTTTGTTCCCCAAGTGCTTAAAAATACAGATAATGGACGTAAAATAAAGACGACAACAGCAAATAGAATAAAGCTGTTGGTTGTCAAGACTAATTCTATATCTACAATATCAATTCTTGAAGAAAGTAAAACAAACAAAAATGAAATTAGAATAATCACTAAATCTTCATTAAAAGAGATTATTTCTTTTAAGTTTGAAGTTTTCATATTAACTAAAGCCATTCCCATAATTGTAACTGCAAGTAAGCCTGATTCGTGCTGAATAGAGTTAGACAAGGCAAAAGAAGAAATAACTAAGCCCAACATAACAATATTCTGAAGGTATTTAGGGACTAATTCTTTACTAATTAATATATTACCTAACCAAGCTGAGACCCAACCTATCGCAATTCCGACAGCAATAGTAATGGCAAATGTTTTAAGGGCAATAAAGCCAATTTGTGAGCCTGCTGTTCCTGAAATGATAAATTCATAGGTTAAGATAGCTATTAATGCTCCCACAGGGTCAATCAAGATACCTTCCCACTTCAAAATGGTAGTAATATTAAAGTTGGGTTTGACATTTCTAAGAATAGGTCCAATAACAGTAGGACCAGTAACGATAATAAGAGAGCCAAAAAGCAGTGCCGTTTGAACAGAAAAGTCCATAATTAGCATTGCAGCAACTGTTCCACCAGCCATCGTAATGACTGAGCCAATGACAATTATATTGCGAACAGCCTTTCCTAATACTTTTACTTCAGATAGCTTAAGTGTTAATCCTCCTTCAAAAAGAATGAGTCCAACAGCTAAAGAAACTACATCAAAGAGAACTTGTCCTTGAAAAATAGAATCTCCATCAATAAGTTTAGGACCTTTTGAAACTAAATATCCTTCATCACCTGTAAAAAGTGTAGAAACAGGACCTACTAAAAGTCCGATAATAATAAGTGGAAGAATAGCTGGTACTTTGATACGCCATGACAACCATTGAGCAAAAAAACCAAGCACGAGAAGCCCTGCAAGTTCAAGCATATATTATTTTAATAGTGTTAGATTCGAATAAAGAATAAAAATACTAAAAATATATGAAGGATAAAGAGAAATTATCTATTGATACTTTTTTTTTATTAAAAATTCTATTTTTAGTTGAATTTTGTTAGCCTAAACTAAAAACAATACAAAAAAAACTTTAAAAAATTAGGACAAAAAAAAACTGTTAAACCCTAAGATTTAATAGTTTTTTGTAGGAATATAATTTCGAATTATTCTATAATCGCAACGCCAAAACTGTAATATCATCTCTTTGCTCTGCATCAAGTTGGTGTTGATCTAATTGGTTAGATAAAATTTCTTTTTGTTCTTTAAAAGGTCTTTCATGAAATTGCTTGAGCAAAGATTCAAATTTTGTAGAGCCAAATTTTTTCTTATCTGGATTTGCTTGGTCTATAAGACCATCAGAAGTCAAGTAAATAACATCTTCAGCCAATAAAACAGCTTTTTGATTTGTAAACACATACTCTTTTTTCTTCACTACTCCACCAATACTTAGATTATCTCCTTTTAATTTTTCTATTTCTCCATTCGAAGTATAGTAAAGAGGACGTTTTGCTCCTGCATAAGTGACTTCAACCCAGTTTTCTTGTCTTTCTATCCTACAAAGTGCTACATCCATTCCATCTGTATTATCAGAATCTTTTTGATGTAAAGCTGCCCGAACTCCTTCATGGAGCATTTCCAATATTTTTGCAGGGTCAAAAACTCGTTTTACGCCTACAATATCTGTTAGAAGGGTATTTCCTACCATTGACATAAATGCCCCTGGAACACCATGACCTGTGCAATCTACAGCAGCAGCAAATGTGTAATTTTCTACATGAGTTACCCAATAAAAATCTCCTGAAACAATATCTTTAGGACGATAAATAACAAAATGCTCTGTAAATAATTCTCTTAAAGTCTTTTTGGCTGGTAGAATAGCATCCTGAATAGTTTGAGCATAACGAATTGAATCTGTTATACGTTTGTTTTTTTCATGCAGCTCTATTGTTCGTTCTTCTACTTTTCCTTCCAAGTTTTGGTAAAGTTGAGCATTTTCTAAAGAAATACTCACTTGTGTAGAAAGCATTTGTAGAGTTTGTAATCTATCTGGTGTAAATGCTCCTGTTGTTAGATTATTTTCTAAGTAAAATATACACAACAATTCATTTTTACGCATCACAGGAAAACAAAGTACCGATTTCGGCTTGTATGCTTTCATGTATGTGTCATTGGCATATTTTTCATCTTCTGAAGCATTATCCAAAACAAGAGGTTGCATCGTTCGGACTACATAATTAATAATTGTTCTAGGAACTAAATCACTATCTTCTTCAACAGATTGATGCAAAAACTGTGTCGATTGTGTTTGTGTCAAATCTCCTTTTGCTTCTATAAAAAATTCTCCATCATAATTTTGAATCAAAAATGCTTTTTCTGCACCTGCATTTTCCATTACTACACGCATCATCTTAGGCATTAGTTCCTCAAAATTGACTTCTTGTGAAAGTGTTTGGGTAGACTTAATGAGCGTTTCGAAATCCAAGAAACTTGTACCACTTTTTGAGCCACTAGAAGATATTTTGCTAGTAGTCATCATAGTTGTTGAAGCTGCATTTTCATTTGTATTGTGTGTATGCAACGTATGAGAAGGCGAAGTTGTCGTTTGCCCTATTTCAGTTATGGCATCTTGCTTAACATAATGCGAATATACTTCATGCATTTGTTCTAATTTGCCTTTTGCACCCCAAATACGATAATCATAATAGGCTTTACGCAAAAACATCATAGCAATATCTTCTTGTTTTCTTTGTAACCAATAGTATCCAAAACGTTCCTTAATTAGTGCCTCTTCTTGAATAAAATTAGTCTTTGAAACAGCTTCTAAAGCTAATCTAAAGTTCTTTTCTGTTTCTATATAGTCATTTTTTGCTCGTGCAAGTTCTGCCTCTACCAAATAATATTTGTGTAGATTAGTAGAAGGTGAAAATTTAGCAAATTTATAAAGCTTAGCTTGATTTTTTGCAATACGTCTTAAAATTCGTTGTCTATCCCATAATGATGAACTTGGATAAATAGCAATATGAATAAGTGAATCATACATGTGATAAACAGGTACGCCTGCTGTTGCTGTAATTCCTTTTAAATATTTTTCTGTAAGAATAATATAACTATATGCTTTTTCTATTTCTCCAAAATCGTAACTCAAACAGGCTTTCATAAAGAAATGTAAGCATATAGAAGCCTTGTTTCCTCCTTCTATAATTTCTTTTTGCAAATCCAAATTATATTCTTCACCCTCCAAAACAGCAGGATTATCAGCTTTCCCCAAATAATTAAGCAAAGTCTGACGAAGCAATTTAAGATTATGATATGGATTGATTTGTTTTAAATCATAGACTGCACCAATATACATATTGGCTTCTTTTTCTACTTCATTGAGTTCTTTACCTGTAGCAAAACGGTAATAGATATACATAAAAATGGAAAAAGCTGCATACTCAAAAAATCCAGTATCAATTCCTTTTCTATATGATTTTACAAGTGGTTTTAAGGAATTTTCTAAAGGTTCTTTCCAATGACGAATCATGACATTTGCAACCATATAGGTTCTTGCCTTAAAACGTTCAGAGTCATGTTTGTCTAAAAGTTTGATAGCCAATTCTCCAAAACGATATCCAGAATTTAAGTTTCCAAGCACTCCACACAAAATGATTCCGTAGGAAGAATAAGCGTATGTAGAAACAAGGGCATTCCCATATTTGATAGATAACTGAACTTGTCTGAAAATAATCATTGGATACAATGGCGAACCACTTACATAAGCAGCCAAACTAATGCCTGATAAAATTTTCATGGCAGCTAGTTTTTTCTTGTTTTCCATCTGTGGAAGATTTGCCAAGTCAAATACTTTTTTCCCTGTCATCATTCCTTTAATACGGAATATTTCACGAAGTAAATGAAGTTTAGTTACATTTCTTGGAAAACCTACTTTTAACTTTTTAAGTGTACTAACAGCTAGGCTGATTGCCTCATTCATTTTTCCTTTAGAAATAAGAAATTGAATTTTGGTATCAAAAACAGCTACTTTATCTAAAAAACCATTTGCATTGGTAAGTACACCATTTACAAACTGTTCCATTCCACTTCCGTTTCCACTTAAATATGCAGCTTCAGCAGCCTCATTGTGAAGACGTAAAGCAAGGATGTATTCATCTTTCCAACCAATAATATCTAAAAGAGCAACTCCAGCATAAAAATAATCATAAGCAGGTTCGTAAGCTGCTGAGGCTTTTGCTTTTCTTCCTGCAATCAGGTTCAGACGAGCCAATTCATAACGTTCTTGTTGGTCTTCTAAAAGAGCCACTCCAACATTGAGTTGATTGACAATATCAAATATTTTGCTTTCTAACTGTCCATCAGGTGTGTTTTCTTTGATTATTTTGCCAACCTTATAGTGCATTTCAAAACGACGACTATCAGGAATAAGAGAATAAACAGCTTGCTGAACTCTATCATGTAAGAACTTAAAACGAGCATTTAATCGCTGCTCCAAGGCAGGGTCTTCACTAAGGATTGCAATACGTTTGTAATTATCATCTAAAGGAAGTATCATTCCTTCTTCAATTGCGACCCATACTCTATCAAAAATATCTTTTAATGAAAAATCACTAACACTACGAAGCATCTGCAAATCAAACTTATCACCAACACAGGCAGCAAACTTTAGTATTTCTTGTGTTTCTACTGGCAATTTTTCGATTTTAGCAGTCATGAGTTCTACTACATTATCTGTAGTTTTCTTCTCTTCAATCTTGACAATATCCCATTGCCATTGTTTAGACTGTAAATCAAAATGTAATAAACCTTCTTCGTATAGCGATTCTAAAAATTGAGTTGCAAAGAAAGCGTTACCATGTGTTTTTCTATAAATTAGATAAGAAAGCTGTTTTACCTGAAGTATCTGAGCTTTGAGAGATTCTGTAATTAGTTTTTCAATATCTTCATAGCCCAAATTGTCTAATACTATCGAACTGATTGGTGCATTTTGTTCCTGTAAGCTCTTTACCATTATCATCAGAGGATGTGCTGAGGTAACTTCATTATCACGATACGCCCCAATGACAAGTAAATAACGGTTTTCGCTATCTGTCATTAAAACTTTAAGTAAATTTAAAGAAGCTCCATCTGCCCATTGCATATCATCGATAAAGAGAACAATAGGATGTTTTTTCTGACTAATTACACGAATAAAAGACTTAAATACATAATTGAAGCGATTTTTGGCTTCGTTAGGAGGAAGATCTTGGACATGCTCTTGCTCTCCAATAATCATTTCTAGGTTTGGTAAAACATCTAATAATATTTGACCATTTTCACCTAATACTTTATTTATTTTTCGTTTCCAGTCTGCTAAAGAATCTTTATTTTCAGTAAGTAAATACTCTATAAATTCATTAAGAGCTTGAATGATAGCAGAATAAGGAACATTTTTTTGATATTGATCAAATTTTCCTTTTATAAAATAACCTCGTTTTTCAGTAATGGAACGATGAGTTTCACTTACTAATGATGTTTTTCCAACTCCAGAATACCCTTCTACCAAAACAAGTTCGGTTGCACCATTCGAAACTCTTTCAAAAGAATTGAGTAATAATTTTACTTCATCTTCTCTTCCATAGAGTTTTTGAGGAATAGAAAAACGGTCTGAATAATCTTCTTGTCCTAGATTAAAGTAATCAATTTTACCATTTCCATTTGCAATAAATCCCTTCAAACAAAGTTCTAAATCATTCTTGAGACCAAAGGCTGATTGATAACGATCTTCTGCATTTTTTTCCAAAAGTTTCATCACAATTTCGGACAAAACACGAGGAACAGTTGGATTTACTTGGTGAGGAGGTTGAGGTTTTTGTGCTAAATGACAATGAACTAGCTCAATAGAATCAGCAGCCGTAAAAGGTAGTTTATTAGTCAGAATTTCATAAAAAGCAACACCTAAGGAATACAAATCGGAACGATAATCAACAGCACGATTCATTCTACCTGTCTGTTCAGGCGAAATATAAGCGAGTGTACCTTCCAATGCATCAGGATTACGAAGGTCTTGCACACGAGTATCTATACGTGAAGAAATACCAAAATCAATAATTTTGATGCGATGTGTTGCCAAATCGACCAAAACGTTATTACTATTAATATCTTTATGGATAATATGATTTTGATGAATCTGTCCGAGTGCTTCAGCAACATTTATAGCTACTTTCAAAAAATCTTTGTACGTCCAAGAATTTTCAAAAAAGCTTTTTTTGAATGTAATTCCAGGAAAATATTCCAATACAAGTGCAGGCTTACCCTCTAGTTTATCTTTTTTGTATGCTTTTCTGATTCCCTCAATTTTGAGGTCTTTCGTAAATTCATACTCATTATTAAACTGAATAAGCTGCGTAGGAGTCGGGAAATCATTTTTGATAACCTTGATAATGACGGGTGTATTCCACTCGCTAGTATCTCGGTAATAAATGATTGAATTTACTCCCTCAAACAAAATTTTTGGAAGCGACGTAGCCACAGACATAGATTTTTAGTGTATTTGTGTGAGTTGATGCGTGTTTTGGATAGTATTTTTTAGCTTTTTCTGACTTTTGTCTTTATTTTAGTTTTTACAAGTTTTTATACTCGTGTAATTAATTCTAATTTTTTCTAAATTAAGGAATTGTTGCTAACAATTCCAAACAATATGTTGATATATTTGAATTCTTGAGAGGTATTCTTTTACAGTAAAAGACCAATAAAAATATAAGTTGTAAGTGTTTTTAGTTACTTATTGTGAGTGATAAGCAATATATCAATTTATTCTGACTAAATAAGTATTAAACAGTGTGCAAACTCTGAAAAAACAAATCTTAATTTTCTTTTAGGCTAAGAAAGATTTTTTTGTTAAAATTCAAAGAAAAAATTACATTATTACATTAATATGGATTTACCTAAAAAGAATTATTCTATATTATACGTATAATAAGATACAAAATATTTCGCAATTTTATACTACAACGGTAGAATAATTTAAAAAATTGCTTTATTATTCATTTATTCAATTTTACACCTTGCAAATTCGATGGAACGCATATTAGATAGACAAAACAACCCTCAAGCAAAGAATTCTTGGAAACCTGTTTTAATTACAAATGGAATAAGTGTATTTCTTCTTCTTTTATGGAGTTATTATATGTTTTTTATAGAAATGGAAGATGCTACTTTTCCAGTAGAAAATATCATTGTTAGTACATTTAGTATAGTTTCCATTTTTACAGCAGGCATAAATATTTTATGTATACTCGTTTCTTTATTTATATCTAAAACCTATTGGAAAAAATGGTTGATAATGGTAGCTTATTGTCTGATTTTATTTATTTGTGCATTGATTATACAATTTATACTTGATTTTGATAAAATAATAAACTAGACAAAATTATAAAATTAAGCATGGATAAAATATTAGACCGAGAAGAAAAGAAAAAACAAACAAATGTTTGGAAAAACTCTTGGCGTATCGTTTTGGCTGCTAATGGAATTCTTGTATTGATGAGCATTCAAAGAGTTTATTCCTTTTTTTCTTCCTCTTCATTAATATTAACTGATTTTAATTTTTTGATGAAAATTAGTTTTTTTATTGATTGTCTTTCTTCTTTGATGTTGATTTGCAATCTCGTTTTATTGTTTATCTCGTTGTTTTTATCAACCACCTACTGGAAAAAATGGCTTGTAATGGTATTAATAGGTTTAGTTTTGTATGGAATTAGTATTGCTCTATACTCAATCTATAATCTTGATCGTTTAAACGTCTACTTTCTATTTTTTTCTTAGATATGTTTTATTTTGCTCAATTACTTAAAAGCGAGCTATGCAATTAAAAGAAAAAAGCTAAGATAAAAATATATCTTAGCAGTTTTTAATTGAATAGTATGATTTATTATATTCGTTTTTATTCCTCAATAGGAGGATGATTTGAACGACGAATATTTGCATTAAATGTAAGAAGCAAAGAAGGAAGCAAAATCAAATTTGTAAACATTGCAACTAACAGCGTAATTGAAGTCAAAAGTCCTAAAGCAACTGTTCCTCCGAAAGAAGAAAAAGCAAAAATGATAAATCCTGCAAATAGAATAATAGAAGTATAAATCATACTTTTTCCTGTTTCACGAAGCGAAATATCAATGGCTTTGTGTCTATCAAAATCAAAAGCTAAAAGTTCTTGACGGAAACGAGCCAAAAAGTGAAGTGAGTCATCAACAGCAATACCGAAAGCGATACTGAAGACAAGAGCTGTACTTGGTTTGAGAGCAATATTAAAAAATCCCATAATTCCTGCTGTAACTAAAAGAGGAATAAGGTTTGGAATAATGGCAATAAGCATTACTCTGACATTTTGGAAGAGCGCACCAATTATTATAGCTACCAAAATACAAGCTAAAAGCAAACTCCATTTGAGGTTATTTATTAAATAACTATTTCCCTTCAAGAAAATAGGGGTTGTTCCTGTTACTCGTGCGCTCATTTTGGTAGAACCAACTGAGTCAGCAAAAATACTATCTAGTTTGGGTTGTAAGCTCATTCTGACTAAAGAGTCCAAACGTAAAGAACCAATATCAGCTACTTTCAAAGATACTCTCAAAATCTGTTCGGTGCTATCTACGAAAGATGCAGAAATAGCTGTGGGATCGTTTTGTCCTTTCAAATAACGTAATACGTATGCTCCTGTACGCTTATCAGGCAAGTTATAAGATTGTTCGCTTTGATTAAAATAGGCTTGATTTGCAGCTTTTATAAAAGTAACTAGAGAAATAGGAGTAGAAAGATGTGCAGAACTATCTACATAGTTTTCAATTTGCTCTATTCTTTCCAATGTTTGAGGTCTACGATAAGACTTTGGTTTTCCTGTATCAATTACTATTTCTAAAGGCATTGTTCCTTTAAAGTTAGCTTCGATAAAAGCAATATCTTTTTTCTCTTTCGTATCATTTGGCAAATCGTCTACCATATAGGAATTTGCTTTTATCTTACTAAGTCCAACTGCAGAGCAAACTACAATCAAAACGGTAAATAAATAGATTATGGGTCTATAATTTTCTATTAGAAAGTCAAATCTAACTAATATTTTATTTATCAATCCTCTATTCAAATGTTTAGTTCGTCTTCCTTCGGGCATTGGTAGATAAGAAAAAACAATTGGTAAAAGGAGTAGCGAAATAAAGAAAGTTGCAAAAATAGTAATACCTGCTGCCAGTCCAAATTCACTCAAAATGCCTATTCCTGTGCTTACCAAAACTAAAAAACCAATAGCAGTAGTAGTATTTGTAATAAGGGTAACAATACCAATTTTTTTGACTACATATATTATGGCATCCAATTTATTCTTTTTGTTATTGCATTCTTGATGGTATTTTGTAATAAAATAAACACAGTTTGGAATACCAATAACTACTAAAATAGGAGGAAGAAGAGCTGTAAGAATAGTTATTTTGTAGCCTAAAGTTCCTAAAATTCCGATAGTCCAAATAATAACAATCGTAATCAGACTTAGCGAAACGAAAACAGGGGTGAAAGAACGGAAAAATAAAAATATAAAAATGGCTGTAATAGCAATGGACAAGGATAGAAAAATAATCATTTCACTTTTGACCTTGTTCGAAATAGCTACACGTAGAAATGGAAGACCTACATAATGGATTTCGATGCCTGTTTCTTCTGAAAATTTGTTACCCAGTTCACTAATTCGCATAACCGTTTCGTGGTTATAAATTGTACTAGTAATTTTTGGAGGAAGCGTAACAAGAACTAAAGAAGCCTTGTTTTTTGGATTAATGAGTTGATTTTCGTAGAATTTTATTTTGTAGGTAAAATCTAAAAGACTGTCTAACTCTAGTTGTGTCTGTACTTGTTTTGGGAAAATTGATTTTGGCTCAAATTTTTTAATTTCTTCGTTTTTATAAATATAAGGTAGTTTTCCAAGCCCTACTACGCCACTAACAGCATTTACACTATCTCCTAATCCTTTTAAATTTTCCTTATTTTCGAATTTTATTTTTTCTAAATCGTATAATAGTTTTTGCCACTTCTGGAAATTTTCTAACTCAAATAGTTTCTCATCTTCAACTCCCAAAACGACTACATTATCATCTTGCCCAAAAAGTTCTTTAAACTTATTGAAAAAGATAATATCTTCATCAGAGTCAGGAACAACTTTAGAAAAAGTATAAGAAAGTTCTGCTTTCTGACCTTGAAAAGCCATGAAAATTGTCAAAGCAAAAACAACAAGCAAAAGCCACAGTCTGTTTTTTAAAATAAAATTAGCTATGTTTAGCCACATAAATACGAATTTAGAATTATGAATTGTGAATTATGAATGGTAAATGGTAAAATAAAAATATTATAATTTATATTGAATTCTACCTTCTACCTTCTAAAATCTAAATTGGTTTTAAAAACCTATACCACTTTTTGATTTTTTCATTATAGCCGTATGAACACCAAGCATTTTTATTGCTGTAATAGCTGCTTCATCGCCTTTATTTCCGTGTTTTCCTCCTGCACGGTCAAGAGCTTGTTGTTGATTTTCAGGTGTCAGAACTCCAAAAATGACAGGTTTGTTATGTCTTAAGTTTACGTTCGTAATTCCGTGTGCTACAGCATCACAAATAAAGTCAAAATGACGAGTTTCGCCTTGAATTACACAGCCTAAACAAATAATTGCATCAATTTCTGGTTTTTGAGCTGCCCATTGTGCTGCTAAAGTAAGCTCAAAACTCCCTGGGACATCATAGCGATAGATATTTTCTTCCTTTGCACCATATTCCATTAATTTTTCATAAGCACCTTTATACAATGCTTCTGTTACTTCTTCATTCCACTCTGCTACCACAATAGCAAATCGTTTTTTTCCTATTTCTTGAATAGATTTTTCAGAATGTAAGCTTAGATTTTTATCTTTTGATGACATAATTTTTAAATTACGAATTAAAAATTACGAATTACGAAAATTTAGTTACGATGTATTTCTTCATTTCAACCGTAATTCATAATTCGTAATTCGTAATTGAATTGATTATTTTTTCCTCGCCGTTGTTGGTGTCCCCACCAACGACATAAATTTATTTTTTTCCTAATTCCTTTTTATCATAGCTATCGGGAATAGAAAAAGGAAAAGAAAGATCTGATTTTTCAAAATTGACTCTTTTATGTTCGATTTCAATTTTGGTTTGATCCGTTTTATTTTCTTTTTTATTAAAAAAGTTGGCTACAGCATTTACTTTAAAAGGGATTTTTTGTCCGTCTAAATTTTGGAAGTTACTATAATCTATAAAAAGACTATTCATTCCATCATTCTCTTGAACAGCAACTTTAGAAAGTTTTTTATTTTCTCTACTTACATACATAGATGTTTTGAAAAGTTCATAGATTTGCTCTAAAACAAAATAGTTATCTTTTTTTTCTGGCGTAATACTTTGGTCTAATGGAGGAACATTTCCTAAAAATAGAGCTTGAAGAGTTTTGAAATCTCCATCAAAGTTTACTTGCTTACTAAGCGAACGAATATCTACAGCCGAATAACTTTTTTCTAAGCGATTGACCAAAAAAGCTGAATCAGTACGGATAAGCATACGAGCAGCTTCAATTCCGAAAACAGGACGAGCAGAAAGCCAAATCAGACTATCTTTTGCAATACGAATATCAACAGCACTACCTAATTCTTGTTTTTGATTTTGAAAAGAAAGATGAGATTTTGTACTTAAAAAAGTAAAATCAAAAGCCTCAACACCATATTTTTTGGTAAGTTCAGCAGGAGTAGAAACTCCTTTTTTACAAGCTGAAAGAAGAAAAATAGAACAAATAAATACTAAAGAAAGGCGAAAAAATGAAGTTTCTTTCATAAAAAAGTTGAAAAAAATGTGATTAATGACCAAAGAACAATTAGTAGTTTAATCAGTAATGAAATAATAAAATACAGTTGATAAACTCTATTTTTAAATGATTGTTTAATTTTAAATTGTAGCATACCCTTTAGGTCAATGCTGTTAAGCTAAGGATTTGTAATTCTACTCCATAGGAATTGCATATTGGTAGATTTTTCTATGATTTACGCTCAAAATGCTACCAATATGAAGTTCCTAACGGAACAAACGACTTTTTATTTGATTTTTTCTATCAATATAGAGTTCCTACAGAACAGAATTTTTTAGCTGAATAGTGTATTGCTTTAAAAGATAAGCTACAAAAACAACTAATCAATCTTTTCAAACCTACAATAATCTTGCAATACTTTAGGGATTTTGATTCCCTCTGCTGTCTGATTGTTTTCTAAAAGAGTAGCTACAATACGTGGCAAAGCAAGTGCGCTACCATTTAATGTGTGAGCTAAATGTTTCTTTTTATCTTTATCTTCAAACCTAAGTTTTAAACGATTAGACTGGAAAGTTTCAAAGTTACTAACTGAGCTTACTTCCAACCAACGACCTTGTGCAGCCGAATAAACTTCTAAATCATATGTCATAGCAGAAGTGAAACCCATATCGCCACCACACAAACGTAAAACTCTGTACGGCAATTCTAATGCTTCCAAAAGTCCTTTTACATGAGAAAGCATATTTTCAAGTCGTTGATATGATTTTTCTGGGTGTTCTATCACTACCAACTCTACTTTATCAAATTGATGCAAACGATTCAGACCACGCACATCTGCGCCCCAAGAACCTGCTTCACGACGAAAACAAGGCGTATGACCTGTCATTTTGATAGGAAAATCGCTTTCTTTTACAATTTCATCTCGGTATAAATTGGTAATCGGAACTTCTGCTGTCGGAATCAAGAAAAGATTGTCAGCAGTTGCTTCATACATTTGTCCCTCTTTGTCTGGAAGTTGTCCTGTGCCATATCCTGATGCTTCATTTATCAAAATTGGAGGCTGAACTTCTTTGTAACCTGCTGCAATGGCTTCATCTAAAAAATAATTGATTAAAGCACGTTGCAATCTTGCACCTTTGCCTTTATAAACTGGAAAACCTGCACCTGTGATTTTATTTCCCAATTCAAAATCAATAATATCATATTTTTTGATAAGCTCCCAATGTGGAACGGCATCATCTGCAAGTGTTGGAATAGTTCCCCATTCTTCGATAGTTTGATTGTCTTCAGAAGACTTTCCTGCAACAACATCTTTATAAGGTGTATTCGGAATTTCATACAAACAGTTTGTCAAATCATTTTCCAATTCCTTTAATTTGTCTTCTAAATCTTTTATAGATTGTTTGTTTTGAGCAGCTTTTTCTTTTGCTTGATTAGCTTCTTCTTTTTTGCCTTGTTGCATCAAAGCACCGATAGATTTTGCTACTTCATTTGCACCAGCTTGTAATTCGTTGAGTGAGGACTGTGTCGTTCTTCTTTCATTATCGATAGAAATAGCTTTTTCGACAAGCTCAGTAGCTCTGCTAAAATGGCGTTTTTGAAGTGCTGCAATGACTTCTTCTTTGTGCGCCTGTATGTGTGCAATTTGTAACATTAATTAATCAGTTATCAGTTTTTTTCAGTTACCAGTAATCAGTTACCAGTAATCAGTTTTGAATTTCTTTTTGAAAAATAAAATACTCACAAAAGTCCGATAAATTCAGTTAAAAATCAAGTTCAAATTGAGATTTGATTTTTAAAAGAATTCATTACTCTTCCTTCAAGCAATTTATAGCATTATAAACCGTATTTCCAATAATAATAAGAAGCAGAATGAAATAAAGCTGTACAAGAAATATGTTTATTTTTCTATGGTTTTTTACTTTTAGAAGAGGATAATAAAAATTTCCAGCTTTTTTAAGCCCTATAACATCAAAAGTAACAATATAAATATTATCAGAAGCAAAATCACCTCCCTCAAAAAAATCACCTTCATTGATTGCATCTACACAACGATCATTATAATCAATAGATTTTAATGAATCGGGCATTTTCCGATTGACTTTGAAAGTTTCACAAAAAGCAATATCAAACCTTGTAGGAGGAGTGTTTTCGGATGCAATAAATAAAACAATTTGATTATGATCTAAAACACCAAAAAAATAAAATCCGATTGAAATTAAAAGTAAGGAAGCAAATATCCACTTTTGATTTTTTCGGTTGTTGAAAATTGTTTTTAACATTTAGTTATTATTTTAGGAAGGTTTATTAAACCTGAAATTTGATTTTAGAATATCGACTTTAAAGACAATTATCTATGATTCCTTTCATAAAAAAATATACCTGCTTCTATTGCAGTCAAACCTATAAGTGAATAAGTCATCCATTTATCCATTGTTTCTTCCTCTAAGTTTAGAAAAGATAAAACAACAAAAATTAAAATAGCTAGAACAAAAACAAATATCTGAACCAAAATACTTGTTTTGCTCATTTTTTTCTTTAAAAATTTTTTCTTAACCCCCTTTTTGATATAAATAGCTGTTTCTTTTACTTCAATTCCCTTTGTTTGGAAAGCATTAAAAATAAAAGGAATACTAGTAAGTCCTGCCACAACTCCCCAAAACCATACTAAATCTGTAACATTAAGAATCAATAAAATAGAAATAATAAAACTGATAATTCCTGTCGGAACGGCTACAATTAAAGCTGTATTTCCTCCATAACTTTCAACTGAAAAAATAACTTGTTCTAGTTTCTTTAATCTTTTGATAAACTTAAAATCCTGTTTAGCAGGAATTTGACTTAATGTTTCAGTTTGATTACAGTGTTTTTCTCCTAAATACTTCCAACTTCCTTCTAAAAAAGCAGACTTACAACTTGCACAAATATTGGTCTCTTTCTTTTATCAAATCTCCAGTAATTGGGTCTAGACGGTTTTCTTGTAAAATAGGGCTATTTGAAAGAATTGTAATTGAATTTGTCATATTTTTATTAAAAAGTAATTTATGAAAGTTATATTTATGTGATTAACTCTATCAATATATTCAATGAAAATGTATTTAAAAGAAATATTCAAGCAAAATAAATTAGATTATTCTGTTTTATCTCAATTTAAGCCCAAGGAAGGAAGAGAAGTGGAGATATTATCTGAAGAAGAATATAGAGGAATTAAAGAATGGCTACAAAATTATTCTTTAGGTTTTACTATTATTCCTGTCTTTACAAACAATGAAAGTGATGCTATTTGTGTTTTTGCTGACGGAGTTTTGAAAGGTAAAGTTTTTATTCTCAATCATGGCGAAGGCTATTTTATGCCAAGATTTAAAAACCTAAAATCCTTTATATCAAAAATTAATTCAGTAAATGGAGATTGGCATAATTTGCCTGATTATGCTTTTGATTATCCTATTAAAAATGAATCTCACATAGAGGAAATTATCTTGTCTGAGTTGTGGCAATTGATTCATCAAAATAAATTTATATCAGAATCACATAGAGAACTTATTTTTCAAACTATATTGTATTTAACTCCTCCTTCAAAATTAGAAACACTACTAGATTTTTTGAAGGATAAGAATTATAATATTGCTGACCAAGCAGCTTGGTTAGTAGGTGTTTTTCATACTTATGAGCCTGCAAAGTCTCTTATTGCTGAGTTGGTAAAAACAAAATATAAAAATCATTATTTGAGAAATCAATTTTACGAAGGAGAGTTTAAGAAAAAAGGATTTTGGAGAAACCTATTTGATAAGATACATTAGCATTTTTGATAAATGGCAAAAACCAAATCAAATAATTTAAAAGAATCTGAATTTTTACGTATTTTGTAGTCAAATATAGTTTCTCCATTCTATAAAGAATCAAAACTAAAAAAATATACTGCAATTATGGAAAATCACAATTCTTCTGCTGTTGTTGGTGTCCCAACTAATAACATACCTACTAAAAATCAAACTCTAGCACAAAAATTAGAAACGTATAAAAAAATAATTGAAGCCAACGGAATAAAAATTAATGCACCTTTTGACCCACGTTATGCAGCAAGTTTGATTAAAAAGATTTTAGAGCCACTTAGTTTGTATTATTTCAGAACCGAATTTATAGGTTTTGAGGGAGAAGATTATCCTGAACGTAAAACTAATGCACCTTTAATTTTTGCAAGTAATCACTCTGGAATGGCTTTTCCGTGGGATGCAATTATTTTCTCTTCGATGCTTTTAAAGTTGCATAATTACGACATGACAAAAGTTGCTCGTCCACTGACTGCGCCAATGCTTTCACAGAGTAATTTGATGAGTCCGTTTGCGATAGAGAATTTTTGGAAACGTGCAGGTGGAGTAGATGCCACTTCCCTCAATTTTGAAACGATGATGGAACAAGGAAAATTCAATGTTTTGATTTATCCTGAAGGCGTGGGAGGAATTGGAAAAGGGTTTGATAAAAAATATGAATTGCAACGTCTTTCTACTTCAACTCTGCGAATGAGTTTGAAACACAAAGCTGATATTATTCCTTTTGCAACTGTTAATGCAGAATATATAAATCCGTTTAGTTATAGCATAGAAATTTTGGATAATTTGGTTCAGAAGTTAGGTATTCCATTTTTGCCTGTGGGATTTATGACTGTTTTGATTCCTTTGCAACCTTGGTTATTTTATTTTGCGCTTCCTGCAAAATTGATTTTTGTGCGTGGAAGACGCATAAAACCCTACAAAATTTTAGGAAAACCAGTGGAAGAAGCTACTGAAGAAGAAATTTTTGCACTTCGTGATGCTATTCACGCCATTATGCAGCGAGAACTCAATGAAGCTGTAGAAAAATATGGCGAAAGTCCGTACAACTGGCAAGAGTTTTTATTGACAGCACTTTGGAAGTGGAAAAAATTACCTGAATACCTTCCTTTTACGTGGGCATTTCGTTTTATCGACCACGAAAAACAGTTTCAAAATCGATTATTTGAGCTTAATAATTTTTCAAATATTGCTCCTTCTTTAGAACAAAAAGTAATTCAAGCCCAACAAATTGCACGAACAAATGAAGTAGAAGAGCAGCTAGAAGAAGACAAAGATATAATGGATATGGTAAAAGAAACTGTAGAATTAGTTGTAGATAATCCAGAAGTTTTATTGATGTATGTGCCTGTGGTGGGTTGGTTGCCTACGATTTGGAGGGAAATTAATAAATTTAGAGATTAGATTTTCAAAATCCTCGTTTGACGGCTTCATTTGAGCCTCAACGACGGTTTATGCACTTTCCAACCGTCAACGAGCTTAAAAGCGTCGTTGAGGATTAAAATACTGTATTATTAAACAAATCCTTCAAAAAAATAGTATATTTGAAATCATTAAAACACCCAAAAAAAATAGACAAATATGGAAAGTGAATTGCCTAAAATTTTAGAAGAGAAGCTAAATGATTATAGATTGATTGTGGAAAAATGTGAACAAATTTTAGAAGAAACTAAGAATTTATCATTTAATGATATATATGAAGAAGTAGTTTTTATTCACAATAAACTAAATGAAAGCCAATTTGATTACGAGTTGCTTCTGTATATGAATGTAGAAATTGTGGCTTTCGCAGAGCTTATGAGTAAGAATCCATACAACCATTTTTATAATAGAGAAAAGTTGTATTTTGTAAGGTGGTTTCAAGAATTTAATAGTTATGAGGGACGTGAGCTAGATAAAACTATAACAAAAATAGAGAAAAATAAAATTACACCAATAAGTTATAGTCTTTTATTAGATATAACAACTGATATAAAACAATCTATTGATGATGTTGTAGATTTGGGTAAAATTTGGAGCAGAAAGAATATTCCGTTTAAAGTTTTTGATAATTATCAGTTATTAAGCGAATCTTTGAAAAGTGTAGATATACGCATTTTTCAAGCTATAAAAAAAATCCTTTTTTCAGTTCCAATAGATGCACAATTTATAGCATTTACAGGAGAAAATGGAGATGGTAAAACTTCTATTTTACAAGCCATTGGACTAGGACTTTATAACTCTGACGATTTGTCTGATGAAGATAGAGGAAGTGAAAAAGTTTGTATATCTGTTCAATATCAAGAAGGAGATAAATACTATACAAATGAAATATATAATAATCCTGACTATCCTACCATGTATGCAGTACGCCACCACATGAAAGAACTTAAAAGTTTTGCAGCGTATGGAACTTCTCGTTTGCGTGTTTCGGATAAAAAGGAAATGCAAAATCCGTTATTAAATCTTGACCCAGAGCGAGCAAAACTGACTAATATTTTTGATTCGTGGTTGCGTGATGTTTCTGTAAATGATAAGGAGCTTTTTGAAAAAATCAAATCAATTATTCTTGAGATTCTTCCAAATGTATCAGAAATTAAAAAGAAAGATGAAACAAAAGTAATTAGTGATTTCTTGTTTATTGAAAAAGGAATTGAAGTAGAATTTAAGCATTTATCAGCAGGACATAAAAGCATTGTTTTGATGATAGGCGACATGATTATGCGACTTTCGGAAGCGCAACCTAAAGAAAAAAATCCAAGTGATTTTACAGGAATTGTTTTGATTGATGAAATAGAAGCACATTTACACCCAAAATGGCAAAAAGAATTTCCTCATATTCTTTCTACGACTTTTCCTAAAGTTCAGTTTATTGTTACAACACATAGCGCAATTTCTTTGTTAGGAATGCCAGAAAATACGGTGTTTTTTAGAGTTCAGAGAAGCGAAGAAAAAGGAACTTATATTGAAAGAATTGATATTGATGTCAAAAATTTATTGCCAAATGCCATTTATACATCGCCTTTGTTTGATATGGAAAGCATACGTTCTACAGAAAATAAGGGAATTGAAGAATTGAATGTAGAAGATGATTTTGAAGAAATAATTAAGAAGGAAGAGAATAAAAAACGATTAAAAGAGCTAAGTAAAAAGTTTGTTTTTACTCCTCCTAAATCTTAAAAGTTGCTATGAGAAAAGTAAATAAACCCAGTGAAATACCCACCAAACTTTTAAAAGTTCATAATTTGATAGCTGAAGAATTGTATGTCAAAAAAGATAAATTCGATTGGAGAGATGAACATTATAATACTCCTATAAAAGAAGAACTAAGAGATAAAATTTATTATAAAAAATGTGGCTACTGTGAGATAAAATTAGTAGAATACAAGTGCGATGAAGAGTTCACTATTGAACATTTTAGACCAAAGAAACATTATTATTGGCTAGGAGCAGAATGGACAAATTTATTTCCAGTCTGTAGTAAGTGTAATAATAATAAAGGTGATGAGTTTTCTTTACAGCTTGAGTATAGTAGAATAAAGAAAGAGTATGCTCCATTTGACTCAAACGGAAGTCTTATTTTTTCGAAGTGTTTAGTAGATAGTGATGAGCTTTTGAGTGAAAAACCTTTATATCTACATCCAGAAATAGATGAGCCTTTACATTTTTTTGAGGTTAATAAAGATGGTATTCTCTACCTAAAAAATGACTTGGATAAATTTGAACAACGTAGAGGTAAACATATGTTAGATAAACTTTTAGAAACAGAAAGATTAGAACATGCAAGAAAAAAAGTAATTGATAAAGCAAAAGAACAATTAGAGAGAGAGATAAGAAATTTTATAGAGTATAGTTCAAATAGCCAAGACAATACACAAATAAAACTTTCCTTCTTCTCTTTTTTTAAAATGCTTTTTACTTTAGGAGATAAAGAACAAGAATTTTCTCTAGTTGGTTATTATATGAATGAAAATTTTGAAGACTTCTTTTTAGATGAATATGAATCTAGTGTACAAGATTTGATAAAGTATGCTTATAGTCTGTTTTTAGAAGAAATTAGTAAAAATAATTCCTAAGAAAAAAATGAAAAAAGAATACCTAACTCTTCAAGATAGAAAGGAAATGAGAGCGAAGAGTAAAGATATGGGTGCTATGTACTTGACTGTTTTTATATTAGGTTTTATTGGTTGGGGAATTTACCAATATTATGCTGATGAAAAATATACGACTGGTAGTATTTTTTATCTAGTAATTTCTAGTTTAATTATGTTTGTAGCTTGGGTAATTCATTCTTTGGAAGAATGGCAACACTATAAATGGGTTATGGAAGGCATAATACAGGAAAAAGATGAATATAAAGATATGGAGAATAAATATTTGTATTTCAAAGTAAATGAAAGAGCTATTATAGTTTCTAAAGAAGATTTTGATACATATAAAGTAGGTCAGAAAGTAAAAGTAGAACAAACTGCAATTACTAAAAGTACAATTAGAATTACAGAAATAAAGAACTCAAAATAGCCTAAAAATGAAAAAAGAAGCACTAACTAAAGAGGATAAAATTATTTTGAAGCAAAAAGGCATTAATTCCTCTCACTTTCTCATCTTTTTGGTTGGCTTACAACTTTTGGGTTATTATATTTATTATTTTAGAGAAAGTCACTTTGATAATTATGGAAGGTCTTATCTTATTGATTTATCTGTGTTGGTTCTTGTAGGAATTGTAGGTGCTGGAATGTTCATTTCTTCAAAAACTGAATTTTACTCAGGATATAAATTGGTTTTTGTAGGTCATATCACATCTAAAAAAGTAGTAGAAAGTCAGGATAATGCAACAAGCTACCACTTTTTCATGAAAGAGGAAAAATTTACAGTATCAAAAGAAAATTATGAAAAATATAAAAGAGGGCAGAGAGTAAGGATTGAAGTATCATCTGTTTTGAAACAAACAATTAGAGTTTTACCATTATAAAATCTAACTACTAAGATTTGATTTTAAGAATACTTCTTCTTCCTCCAAAAATACCAACCCAAGCCAAAAACCAAAATAATAACATTCGGAACAACTAAATTTAGAAACTGCCAATAGCTTTTTTCTTCTTGTATCTTGAAAGTATCTAATGGACGGATTTCAAATTCTTTTGTTCTGGAAGTAATAATTCCACCTTCATCAAGCATATAAGAAAGTGTATTGAGGAGAAATTCTTGATTGGAATAGGTATTTTTACTTATTTCATCATAACCAATCGGCAAAGGCTGGCGAGTTCGTCTGTCAAAATCATTGGAAAGCAAATCGCCATCTCCCACCACTAAAACTTTCGAATCTTTTCCTTTTTGGATAAAATCATTTTCCGAAAAACCACTCGGAGGAAAACGCCCTTTAAAAGCAGAACTAAATTCTCCTTCCAAAAGATAAGCAACAGGAAGATTTGAAGTCTGATAAAGTTTTGGATTTAGGTCTAATTTTAACTCATCTAGTGAAATAAGTGTAGGCACTTTCTTGACACGTGAATATTGAGAAGAAAAAACTAAAGGCGTTTGAATAATTCCATCAGCTTTCACAGAATCCAATGTACTGACAAATTTAAACATCAGAGCATCCATATTTTTAGTGATTGGATGTGTCGAAAAACTGGCTGTTGTGGCATAATACGGAAATGGAATCGGCTGAACATTGGCTTTATCTCCCATCTGACCCACATTTACCAAAATTTGTCCTGATTGTGTGTCTTGTAAAAGATCTTGATTGACACGAACACCATAACGAAAAATCATTTCATTCAAACCCAAATTATAGGCAAAAGCATACGTTCCACCTTGTGCAATACTATCCAAATTCATCTGAACTTGGTCAATAAAAAATAATAATTTTCCTCCATTCATCAAATATTGGTCAAGCTGATAACGGTCATTATCGGTATAAGAAAGTGTTGGTTTTGCAATCACAATGGCATCATATTGCAGCAAATTCTGAATAGGATTTTTATTTCCTTTATTATCTGATTTAAAAGAGTTACTCAGATTTTCATTTAGATTTAATCTTTCTACAATATAATTTTCACTTAAAGTCTGTGTCAGAGAAATAAGTCTATCATTAGAAAGCTCGCCATGTCCTTCAATGAAAGCAACACTACTTTTTTGTTTTTTACTCAGTTTTTGAATGGCAGAAATTAGCTCGTATTCAATATTTTCAATAGATTGATTGAGCTGTTCTTGTGGCGAAGCTGTACGGTTTCCTTTCAAAAGTAAAACTGGTTTTTCTTTATTTTTATAGGAAACAATCGCCGAAGGAAAAATTAATTTCTGTACTTTTTTACCTTGTACAGTTTCAAAAACAGTTGTAGGCTGAACTCCACGGTCAGAAAGCTGCTTGTAATAACGATTTTGTTCTTCTGGATTGCTTGAAACTTGTTCTGGATTAATAAACGTAAACTGAATATTTTTTCCTGCATACATCGAAAATTCTTCTAGTGTTTCTTTGACTGATTTTTGCAATCTTTTGAAAGAAGAATTGAGTTCGCCTTCCAAATAAATTTCTATATAAACAGGCTCTTCTAAGTTTTTCAAAATGGTTTTTGAAGATTCTGTAATGGTATAACGCTTTTCAGCAGTCAAATCAAGACGAAAAAAATAGTTTTGAGCCAAAATATTAATCAAGATTAGTCCCAAAAAAAGGACAACTAATTGCATAATATTTTCCCACTTTCTAGTGTTGATTTGAAATTTTGAAGAAGACGTTGAATTATTTGTATTAGGCATTTTTTATAATAAAAATTTCTGTATGCTTTTTTGAATAGGCTAAAGTATATTTTATCTAACGAATTACAAATTTAGTTATTTCTTTGGTTTGGTGGCTTGCTTTTTTATACAAAAACTATCAAAACATTTTCAGACTTTTTTTGCAAGAGAATTCAAACTATGTTTACTTTGTCTTTCTGAAATTCGTTTCAAAAATCAATAACACACAATAAACAAAAAAATAATGAAAAACGTGGTGGTACTTGGTGCAGGACGCTCTTCCTATGCACTTATCGATTATTTATTAGAACATAGCAAAGAAAACGACTGGCAAATTGAAGTAGGAGATTTGGATATTTCGCTGGCTCAAAATAAAACAAAACACCACGAAAGAGCTAAAGCTTTTCAATTTGATGTTTCCAATTTGGAAGATTGCAGAAAGATTGCACAACGTGCTGATTTAGTAATTTCGCTTTTACCTGCATTTTTACACGCTCCTGTGGCAGAAATTTGTGTTCAAGAATCTACCTCTATTTTTACAGCGTCCTATGTTTCTCCTCAAATGGAAAAGCTAGACAAAGAAGCAAAACAAAAAGGACTTTTACTACTCAATGAAATTGGTCTTGACCCTGGAATTGACCATCTTTCAGCAATGCAAGTGTTGGACAAAATACGTGAGCATAATAGTTCAGATAATGAAAAAGCAGAAATTACAGCTTTTCGTTCGTTTACTGGAGGTCTTTTAGCTCCCGAATCTGACAATAATCCTTGGAATTATAAATTTACATGGAATCCTAGAAATGTAGTTTTGGCAGGACAAGGAACAGCAAAGTTTATTCAGAATCATCAATATAAATATGCACCTTATCATCGCTTATTTTCGTATTGTGAGCCGATTGAATCAAAAGAATTTGCTCAAATAAATGAGTATGATGATGACTATAGATTTGAAGGTTATCCAAATAGAGATTCATTGCAATATCGTTCTGTTTATGGTTTGGATACCATTCCGACAATGCTGAGAGGAACAATCCGAAGAAATGGTTTTTGTAACTCGTGGGATACATTTATACAGTTAGGAATGACAGATGATTCTTATAAAATTGAAAATTCGGACAAACTGACTTACAGACAGTTTGCAAATATGTTTTTCAAATACGACCCTTTTTTATCTTTGGAAGAAAAACTAAAAACAATCTATAATTTTTCTGATGCAAAGCTCAAACAATGGGAATATTTAGGATTCTTTGAAGACAAAAAAATAACACTTCAAAATGCTTCTCCTGCTCAAATCTTGCAACATCTTTTAGAGGAAAAATGGACATTAGATCCACAGGATAAAGATATGATTTTGATGCAGCACAGAATTAAATATACCTATCAAGGAAAAGCAAAAGAACTTACTTCTTCGCTTGTTGTTTTTGGAGATGATAGTCAGCACACAGCGATGGCGAAAACTGTAGGACTTCCTTTAGCCATTGCAGCAAAATTATATTTGACAGGAAATTTACATTTAAAAGGCGTTCAGATTCCAATTCATAGAGAAATTTATGAGCCTGTTTTGGCAGAACTAGAAAACCACGGAATTATCTTTAAAGAAGAAACTACTGAAATTGATAAAAGTGAGCTTTATAGTTAGCAGTTACCAGTAAGTAGTAACCAGTTAATTGCAATTGCCGTTTTATTTGTAGGGGCAAGATTTCTCTTGTCCTTGCGAAAATGGAGTTAAAATAAAGGGTAAATGACTAATTTAGAAAACCAAAAAGAAAATATTCAACTTTATTCTTACGTAGGCTCTCAAGAAATATTTGATGCTATCGATTTAAAGTTTACTGGCTATAAAATCTTAAAAATTAATGATATAGTAAGCTGGATTGAGAAAACAAGTCAAGAATTAATCAATGATAGTGTAATTGCAACATTTATCATTAATGAAAACCATCAGCTTGTAATTAATGATAGACATTCTGAACATGTCCAATGTGCAGGTGGAAAAAATGTTATTTCAGCAGGCGAAATTTCATTTCTAATTGAGAAAAAAGATAAAATTTCAATAAACGAAATAAGTAATCAATCAACAGGTTACTGTCCAAAACCTGAATCTTGGAAATATGTAGAAAAAGTTTTGAGTAAAATAGGAATAGAATATCCAAATGATTTTACGTTAGCTTTTGATTTTAGACTTTGCACAAACTGTCAAGCTATCAATCTGATTAAAGAAGATATTTTTGAATGTCAAGTATGTGCAAATAACTTAGATTCAGAGTGGAATTTTGATTAGAAAATTAAAACTTTATTTTTTGCACAAATAAAAATAATAAATTATTAAAAATAGCGACGCAATTATATCATTAGATGCACATTCATAGAATAGATTCCACTTCAAAAAAACACCATAACTTCCTAGCTCAAAACCGAAAAGATCCCATTACAGGTGATTCTATTTCAGAAGGTGATGAAGTGGTTTTCTGTGCAGGTTGTAAATCGGTTTTTTTAAGTGATACATGGGAGTATCTAGGAAATAGACATTGTGAACAATCTGAAACGTTGATAGATTTTCCTATTGAGAAAGCAATGTTTTTAAAATTAGAAGATGAGATATTATTTTATACTTCTCTACCTAAAAAAGGAAGATCTCAAAGAAATATCCCAAGACAAGTAAAAAAAGTACCTTGGCTCAAGAAATCTCAGAATATATCTCCTTATCAAAACTTCTTGCACAATTCTTTTATGAGATTTGGTAAAATTATAGCTTTTATACCGTTTTATATATTTGTTGTTATAGAATCAAATAATTCTTTTTTTCCATTAATTTCTATTCCTTTTATATTAGAAGGAATCATTTGGTTACATGACTGGTACTATGGAAATAAAGTAGAATCTACCTATCAACATTTCAAAAACAATACATTTTACATCACTAAAAAAGGGATTGGTTTTGCTAGTAAATATGGAATCAGAGAGTTTGTACTATCAGCAAAAGAGATAGAAGAAATTATATTTCATGAAAGAGATAATCTTGTATCAAATAGTTATTGTCAAGTATATTATAAAGAGCAAGGAAGACCAAAAAAAATAAAATTCAAGATAAACAGTAACCTTTTTAATAATTCTAGCACTCTTATTTCTGCTCTTAATACTTTATCTATCTCTCATAATGTACCTATACGTATAGAAAGTGGTGAAGAAAATACTCTTTATTATGTAAATAAAATGATTGCAGAAGGAAATTCTAATTTTCTTATTTCAGGTAGATAGATTTTATTTTTTGCACAAACTCAAATCTATTCTCATTTTCCCACAAATGAACTTCTGATAATTGCATATCAAGCAATTCAGAAAAAAACTTTTTTTAAATAAAGTACTTCTTTTTATTTTCTTTTGAATATGAATTTTGATAAAAAATCCACCCTAAAAACTACAAAGGTAATTTTGAGAGCAGATTAAATGTCAAATTGCTAGTTCTGAACTCTAAACAGCCACAGGAGCTTTTATAGCAGCATGAGGGTTGTAATTTTTGACTACAATATCTTCATATTTAAAATCAAAAATAGAGTTGATTTCTTTATTTAGTTCTAAAGTTGGAAGTTCTCGTTCTTCTCTTGTCAGTTGTAG
Source organism: Bernardetia sp. MNP-M8 (assembly GCF_037126285.1). Classification (NCBI taxonomy): domain Bacteria; kingdom Pseudomonadati; phylum Bacteroidota; class Cytophagia; order Cytophagales; family Bernardetiaceae; genus Bernardetia; species Bernardetia sp. MNP-M8. Next base: position 469,784 of record NZ_CP147012.1, on the reverse strand, counting down.
ATTTGCTTGTTCGAAATGGTTTTTATACAAATGTGCATCTCCCAAAGTCATAATCAAATCGCCTACTTCCAAACCACTTACTTGTGCCAACATGTGCGTCAGAAGTGCATAAGAAGCAATATTAAACGGCAAACCCAAAAATACATCTGCGCTGCGTTGATAGAGTTGTAAAGACAGTTTTCCATCAGCTACATAACATTGCCAAAGTGTATGACAAGGAGGTAAAGCCATAGAAGGCACATCGACAGGATTCCAAGCCGAAACAATCATGCGACGAGAATCTGGATTATTTTTTAGAGAATTTAGAAGGTCATTTATTTGGTCTATGCCACCAAAATTTCTCCATTGTGCGCCATAAACTCTTCCTAAATTTCCATTTTCATCTGCCCATTCGTCCCAAATCGAAACGCCATTATCCTTCAAATATTTAATATTTGTATCGCCTTTCAAAAACCAAATTAGTTCGTGAACAATACTTTTGAAGTGTACTTTTTTTGTTGTCAGTAATGGAAATCCTTTTTGAAGATTAAAGCGCATTTGATAGCCAAAAATAGAACGTGTTCCTGTTCCTGTTCGGTCAGATTTGTCTGCTCCTTCTTCTAAAATTGTATTTAAGAGTGTATGGTAATTTTGCATTATATCTATTTTTTATTAAAATTATTTTATATTTCAGCTTATTCAGCAAATTTAGCAATCTTTAGATTAAATAGTTTTTACGAAATAAATATGCAAATATAATGATTGATATTGACGAAGCGAACAAAATTATAGAAGAACGCATGAAAAGGTTAAGTAAAAGTCATAAAACCAAAGTAATAGCTAAACTGATAGAGGAAAAAGAATTTGGTTGGATATATGGCTACAATACAGAAGAATCTTTTCTTAATAAAGAGTCATTAAATATACTCTTAGGAGGAGGAAATTTAGTAGTTAATAAATATGATAGTAGTTTAGTTGAAGTTTCGCTTTCTGTAGAAGATATTATTATAGGAATTAATACAGTAGATAGATATATGGATTTAAAATACGGAATTTCTATTCCAAACGAAAAAGAGAGAAAAGAAAAGAGACGAGAAGAAGCAAAAGAGTCTTATAGAAAATTAGAACTAGAACAAAAACGAATTAATGAAAATGTGCTTTATAAGATTTTCTATTTTTTCAAAAATTATTTTCGTGGATATTGAAATATCTGTTACAAGCGTCGACGCTTGTAACAGATATAAAATCAATTAAAAATTAGCTCTCAAAGCTAAAATAAAATTACGTCCTGCTCCACCAATTCCAGAACCGTACGATTGATAATAATGGTCTAAAATATTTTCTGCACTTAGATTGGCACTAAATGTTTTATTGATTTGATAACTAGAACGAAGGTTCAAAGTCCACCAAGAAGGAATAAAATTTTCAGGATAAAAAATAGTATCTCCTTGGTCTTCTGGTGACATTTTATCAAAATCAACACTTTTGAACTGATAGTTTACAAAACCTTCTACTCTAAAACGTTTGTTATGATATTTTAGTGAAACCAAACCAAAAGCTGGAGGCGTATCAGGAAGTCTTATTTCTGCTACATCATCAAATCCATAGACATAATTAAAAGTCGTTTTAAATTTGAATTTGTCTGTAATGGCTGCTTCAATTTGTGAACTCACTCCGTAAATATAGCCAATATCTGTATTTTGATATGAAACAACCTGACTAAGAACACCATCATAAACAATCGAATCTTGACCGTTAAATGTAGAGTTACGCAATACCATAGCATCATTCAAAATAGTGTAATAGCCTGTAGCAGAAACACGAACACGATCTATAAATGTTTTTGAGATTCCAATTTCGGCATTATATGTATAAGCTGGTGCAAGATTTGGGTTAGGAACAACCACACTCCCTGGTTGAGAATCAAATACTTTTCCCAAATCATCTACGTTTGGCGCACGGAAACCTGATGAAAGATTTGCGTTGAGCTGCCAAGAATCAGCAGGACGGAAAGTAAGCCCTAAACTTCCATTAAATGCACCTGTATTGACTTTAGCTTCATCAAAAGGAAAATCAAAAAACTCTTTACTATCAAATTTTGCTTCTGTCCAAATTTGTGTATAACGTGCGCCTGCTGTAGCCGTCATTTTCTCAGAAATATTCCATTTATAATTGAAATATGCTGCTGCCATTGCCATCGTACTTCCTCCATCTGGATAGCGAGTATCTAAAGGACGCTCTAAATCATTAATTATATTTGTTTCTACAGCTCTTGATTGTACCACATTATAATTAAAATCAAGACCATAAAAAATTTGATGTTTTTTGTCATCTTTCAAATCTTTATCGAAATCAATACTAAAAGAAGACATACTGACATTTTCAGTTCGGTCACCACGCCAATCTTTGCCTCTTGTTCTGTTATGACGAGATTCTTCTACTTTCTGATTTGAGACAATAACACGCATAGCATCAAATACTTTGTTTTTAGCATACCAAGTCAGTTTTCCATAATTCATTGCCCAAAGCTGACGACCATAATACCACTCTGCATAGCGTAATTTGCCATCACGTTTTTGTATCAAACGATCGTAACGAGGAATATCAGACGAAGAAGTATAATGAAGTGCATATTCTGCCTGTAGATTATCCGAAATTTGATAGGTTAGTTTTTGCATTAAGTTCCATTGAGAATAGCCTGATTGTTTCTGAATAAGTGGATTTGAATTTGTCAGAATACTATCTTTTCTATTTACTCTTTCTACATATTCATTGCGTTTGCCCCAATCTTGATAGGCTTCTCCACTTGGGCGAACTCCCCCAACACGCAAATCATCAAAGTCTGAATACGTAAAAGTAGTCAAACTTGCTAGTCGTTTTCCTGCAATATTTAGTGTTAAATTTGCTGTTTTCTCTTGATTGGCAGAACCGTAACGGACAAAACCACTTCCACCAACAAGCAAATTTTCTTCAGTTGCAAAACGTGCTTTTTTGGTGTGAAAATCCATTACGCCACCAAGTGCATCACTTCCATACATCACCGAACCAGGTCCAAAAATGACTTCAACTTCTTCCATTGCACTTGCATCAAGATTGATTACATTTTGAAGGTTTCCAGAGCGATAAATGGCATTATTCATACGAACACCATCAACAACAATTAAAACCGAATTTGCATTAAAACCTCTAAACATGGGGCTTCCTCCACCCATTTGGCTTTTTTGTATATAAACTTGTCCTGTTTGTCCTAACAAATCAGCTGAATTTTGAGGATTATTAAAAGCAATTTCCTTTTGAGAAATTTTGACAATCTCGTTAGGAATTTCTTTTTTATCTTGTTCCCATTTATTTGCCGAAACAACAACTTGCTCAGTTTCGAAAACCTTTTCAGATAAAAGAATCATTTCAGCAGCTTCAGCTTTGGCTATTTTTTTATTGTCATACCCATAATAACGAAAATAAAGGGTATCATTGTCTGCAAAAATATCCAAATTTGCCTTACCACGAGAATTGGTAATAACAGATTGTTCTTTTTTATTATAAATAGAAACTCCTTCTAAAGGTTGAAGATTAGAAGCATCTAAAACTTCTATAAATTGAGAATAAGCGTGATTTTGAGTAAAATAAAAAGCACCTAAAAATAGCACAAATATGATTTTGAAATAATTTGTTTTCATTTTTTATGTAGTAATGTCGTCGATAGGGACACCATGTCCGTAAGGCTATTGAGAAATTTTGCCTTTTACTCCATTAGGAGTTTCCTATTGGTAGATAAAAACAGAAAAATTAAAATTCATTTACTCCATAGGAGTTGTATATTGGTCGCATTTTGTATTAAGAAACTACCAATATATAGTTCCTAACGGAACAGAAAGACAAATAAATTTTTAACCTTACGGCTATGGTAGGCATACCGACAACGGCGAAAGAATATTTTGATTTTACTATCAATGCACTTAAAGAAAGGTCAGTACCATAGGTAAGACCAAAAATGTGTGATAGATTTTATACTAATTGAAAACTAAATTATTGGAGGAGGAGAGTTTGGTGCAAAAATAAATTCTTTAATAGAAAAATGCCATTTGCTTTTTGGAGAAATAGAAATAAAATTACTTATAGAATTACTAGAAAATTTATTCTCTGATAAGATAAGGGCTTCTTTTATAAAATTCTTGAGAGGATAAGAAGCTTTACTCTGATGAAACGGATTTTGATTTTCCTTGAGTTGAAAGGCAAAAGTTTGATAAAGCTGTTTTTCATCTTTATCATTATAAACCCTAAAATATGTACTATCAGCTTTTTGATAGGAAGAAGAAACATCATACAAACTTCCTTTGTATTTGAATTCTTTCTGAGGTTTTACCCAAATGAAATTTTCAGTGTTATTGTTGGGCGAAACCCACTCTGTAGGAACAATTATAACCTCTAATTTACTTTTGTCTTTTAAGTGTTGCCTGACTTCTCTTTTTATTTGTGTGTGCATAGCTTCAAAAGCCAACCAATATCCTAATTGATTGAAAAATATAAGCGATACCATGACAAGAATAAAAAAAGGTAGAAGTTTTTTCAAAGGCTAGTGGTGCTGATTTTTGATTTGAACTGATTTTAACACAAATTTCGTTATAAAAAACAGGATTTAGAAATCTTTTTATGGATTTTAACGTGAAAAAAGATATTCAAACTATCTGTATCTTAAATTTCAAAAATTAGTCATCTTCTATTTCAATGAAATTCCATACTCATAAATTAAATCAAAAATCATAAAAAAACCATTCTATTCAATATTATTTTGATAGAATGGTCTTTGTATCTTAAAAAAGATTTTAAAATTAGTTTTTCAATTCTCCTTTTTCTGCTTTGCGTTTCAACTCGTCATTAGCTACAATTATCACTTCAACACGACGGTTCTGCGCTCTTCCCGCTTCAGTACTATTACTTGCCACAGGAGCAGTTTCTCCATAAGCAACTGTGTTTAATCTACCACCTTTTACGCCATTAGCAATTAAGTAATCACGTACTGCATCAGCTCTTTTAGCAGAAAGTTGTCTGTTATAGTTATCATCACCTTTATCGTCTGTATGTCCTTGAATGGTAAGGCGAGTATCAGGATATTCATTTAAAATTCTGCCTAATTTAGCGATACTTTCTCTTGAACTGCTGTTTAAATCCGATTTATCAAAACCAAATAAAATACCTGAATCAAAAGTAAGATTAATGCCCTCTTCTACACGTACTACTTTTGCGTCTTCTACTTCTTCTTCAATGTCTTTTGCTTGCTTGTCCATATATGCTCCAATAGCTGCACCAGCTGCACCACCTACTACTGCGCCAATAATACCACCTGCTACAGGATTCTTTTTAGAAGCTACGCCACCAATTGTACCACCAGCTGCACCACCAATAGCTGCACCTTTACCTGCATTACTCCAAGAAGCACAAGAAGGAAGTACAAATGAAGCAATAGCTAAAACGAGAGTATAAACTAAAAGAGTTTGAAATTTTGTTTGAATATTTTTCATAATAATAAAAATGAGGTTTAGAAAAAAATAGTTTAAAAAAGTGATGACTTCTAAGTTCTAAAACAATGACACTAAAAAATAGTCATTCGTTTTTTGATTAAAATCATATTCTTACAAAACACAAAACGAGCCAAGTTGTTTGAAAATAGATTGAAATGGGAATGAAAATTTTGTTAAAAATAAAAAACATAAGGCAAATCTTAGTTTAATTTTTACATTAAAATCAAGTAAAAAAATAAGAGTTCTTGTTTCTCTAAAATTTAGGAACTTTATTTGTATAGTAATACAAAAACATCCTAGTCCAAACCACTAAAAACGATTTTATAATTGATATTCGTATAAAAGAGAATGAATTATTGTAGCAAATTCTTGCAACACATTCCTCCAAAATACAATTATACTATCATCAAAATAAATTGACTTGCTTATACAAAAACAATCATTACTTCTATGTCTGTTTCTCCCTCTCCTTTTCTTGTTTTGCCTTCTTTACATATTTCTTCTCCCAAAATTAATCTTGAAGGAGACATATTTTTGCCTTCTTCTAAAAGTGAAAGTAATCGTGCCTTAATTATAGAGGCTCTTTGTGAAAAAAAATGTAATTTAGTCAATCTTTCAGCAGCTAGAGATACCAAAATTTTACAAGGCTTATTAGCTCAATTTAGAGATATCGAAGAACAAGAAGAAGATATTCGAAGCCGTGCAAAGGGAAGAAGTGCTGATGATGTTTCTTTAGATTTGGTGTTAGATGTTCAAGATGCAGGAACAACAATGCGATTTCTGACAGCTTTTTGTACAATAAAAAATCATCCCACACTTTTGAAGGGAACAGATAGAATGCACCAGCGTCCAATAAAAGAATTAGTGTTGGCACTTCGTGAACTAGGCGCACAAATCACTTATGAAAAAGAAGATGGATTTCCGCCACTTTTTATACACGGTTTTAGTCCTGAATCACAAAAACAAACTATTTCTATTCAAGGAAATATAAGTAGTCAGTATATTTCGGCTATCTTGATGATTGCCCCTCTTCTACCTAAAGGAATTTTATTAGAAATTATTCCTCCTGTTTCCTCTGAACCCTATATCAAAATGACTTTAGAGTTGATGCAGCATTTTGGTATTTTACATTCTTGGACAGAAAACCGAATTATTATTCCTCATCAACAATATAGCGCAAACCAATATAAAATCGAATCAGATTGGTCAGCTGCAAGTTATTGGTACAGTATGGCTGCTATTTGCTCTAAATCTGAATTGTTTTTGAAAGGACTTAGAGAAAAATCGTGGCAGGGAGATAACCGAATTGTAAAGATGATGAAAGGTTTAGGAATCAGAACACATTACGAAAAAGATGGTGTTCGTTTGCAAAAAACTTCGTCTAGGCGTTCTCCTTTCAAATATGATTTTACACCTTGTCCAGATTTGGCGCAAACAATGGCTGTTTTGTGTGCAGCTTTAGGAGTAGAAGCACACATGACAGGATTACATAGCTTAAAAATAAAAGAAACTGACAGACTTACAGCTCTCAAGATAGAACTTGCTAAATTTGGTGCAGAAATAGAAATTATCAATGATAATGAACTTCATATTCCTGTTTGTGAACTTCATGCTCCTACTGAGTCTCTAAAAACTTACCATGACCACCGTATGGCGATGGCATTTGCTCCTTTGGCGTTACTTTTTCCCATTACGATTGAAAGTCCAGAAGTCGTACAAAAATCATATCCTAGCTTTTGGGAAGATATGCAAAAGATGGGGTTTAGAGTAAAATAAAAAAATATTGCAAATTAGATTTTTAAAGCTAATTAATTTTCAAGTTGTGATTTGATAAGCCAGATTAACTTAGGTTAGAAATTTGTATTAGATAATGTGATTAACTACTTTGTTTAAATCTTGTTGTTTTTTCACCAACTACATACAAATCAAATTTTTTCCTATGAATTATCTATCACAAAATAAATTAATTATTCTCTTATTTTTAGTAAAAATAGGTGTTTTTTCCTCTTGTCAAACAAAAGTAGAAGAGACAAATCCATCTGAAAGTAGAGCAAAAATTCGCTTTGAGTTTGATTTTGACCCCAATCAGCAACGACTTAATAATTTAGCTCAACCTATAGGAATAGCAGCAGGAAATGCAGCCCAAACACCTACTTTTAACTCTATGAGTGTTCATTATATTGAGTTTGCTCCTTCTGCATTTACACAGCTTGGAGAAGGAGAAATTTTATATAAGAATGAAGAAGTAAATTCAAGCAAAAATGGATTCAATACAGCTATTGATTTTTCGAAGGCTATTGTAAGTCCAAAAGGTACAGTATTTTTAGAAGTGCCAATAAAAGACATTGCAGTAGGAAAATATGAATGGATACGTGCTTCGGTGGCGTATCAAAATTTATCTATCAAGTATGATTTGAATAATATTCAAGTTGGAAGTGAAAATATAAATTTACCAAATCAAGAAGGAACAATTGCAGGTTTTATTGGCTACAATACAAGAATTGAAGATTTTACAGTCAAAAACAAAACTATCTCTGTTAATGATGACAAAAAACAAGGGTTTTGGGCTTTTGAAACTACCATTTCTATTCCTCAATATAATTATACAGCAAATGAAGTAACTACTGGACAGTCTGCTGGCACTACTGTTGTCAATCCTTTAGCTGCTACTTCCCCTGTTCCTGCTGGCTCGTGTGTAATCACAGGTTCTTTTTCAACTCCTTTGACTATTACTGGAAAAGAAACAAACGATATTACAGTTGTACTTTCTTTTTCTATCCAAGATAGTTTTGAATGGAAAGATACCAACTCAAATGGCAAATGGGATATTAATGTAGGGAGTCAAGTCACTGAACAAGTTATTGATATGGGACTTAGAGGACTGGAAGTTAAACTCAAATAATATTATCTTCAAAAAATAAATCTGACAAAATAAAACAAATAAAAAAAGGCAATTTCCAAATTACTTTAGAAATTGCCTTCTTATTTTGCCTGTTACGACTTAGGTTGTGGGTCCACCAGGGCTCGAACCTGGGACCACCTGATTATGAGTCAGGTGCTCTAACCAACTGAGCTATAGACCCATTCTCTATTTATTTTTAAATAAAAGAACTCCCTTTGTCTGAAAGGGAATGCAAATCTAAGAAAAGATTTGTAGATATACAAGTAAAAAGATAAAAAAATAGTTCAAAAAAGGGTTTTTTTATAAAAATATCAAATTAGAGAAAAATTGCTGTAGAAAATAGAATCTATTTTGCGTATAGATTTGCTATAACAAAAGATTATTTTTTTCTTTGAGTAAATTTATATAGATTGTATGATAAATGCTTATGTTTATTGCTTCTATTCTATTAAGAAATTTCAATACAAGGAAATAAAATTTATTTTAAATCAACTTATTGAATAATTTATTATCAATTATTATTTAAGTTAATTTATTTTTACACATCATTATTTAGCGAGCAGAACTTATTCAATTTATTTAATAGTCATTTTTGCTCATTTAATTAGTTTGCACTTTAACTCAGAATTAAATTTATTCGTATGGCAGATAAAAAATATTATGCAGTAATGCTGATTGACGATAATGAAATCGACAATCTTATTAATCAAAAAATGATTCAGACAGCAGAAATTTGTGATAAAATTTACACACATTCAGGTGCAAAAAGTGCGATTGAGTTTTTACGTAATGTAGAAAAGATTGCACAAGACATGCCTAATAATAAGGTTCTTCCACAAATTATATTCTTAGATATTGATATGCCTCTTATGGATGGATTTCAGTTTTTAGATCAATTCAATACACTTTCTGATTTTACTCAAAATTATTGTAAAATTGTAATGCTTACTTCTTCTATCAATCCGAAAGATATGAGCAAGGCGAAAAATTATAATTTTGTACGTAAGTACATCAATAAACCTTTAACACACGAAACATTGAGAGAATTAGAAGTATAATCTAATAAGACTACTCAAATTATTTCATTGATTCAATAAACTGTTTTTTTAATTATATGAAAATGTAATTAAAAAAACAGTTTTTGTTATTTATCTATGTTCATCAAACAATAAATCTTCCTACTTTTTTCATGCATATACAATTATTCACAGGAGATGCTATACAACCCTATATTCGAAATTTAGCAGGACTTAGAATCGAAATATTTAAAGAATATCCTTATTTATACGATGGCGATTTTGATTACGAACAAGTATATTTATATTCTTATATTCATGCAAAGCATGCAGCTGTAGTGTTAGCTTTTGATGGAAAAGAGGTTGTTGGAGCTTCTACCTGTATTGCTTTAGAAGAATCAGATACATTTATTCAGTTTCCTTTCATTGCAAAAGGTTATGATATAAGTAAAGGAGTTTATTTTGAAGAATCTGTCCTACAAAAAAAATACAGAAATCAAGGAATAGGAGTTCGTTTTTTTGAAGAACGAGAAAAGTGGGCTGCTAATTACTTCAAAAAGAAGAATATAGTTGAAGGAAGATTTACTACTTTTTGTGGAATTAATCGTCCAGATGACCATCCTTTACGTCCTAAAAATTACCAAACCTTAGAAGAATTTTGGAAACATAGGAAGTATGAGAAACAACCAAACTTACAAACTCAAATTGCTTGGAAGGACATAGAAACAGAACAAGAAGAGTTTCATAACTTAACATTTTGGCTAAGAGAGTGGGACAAGTAAGTTAAGAGAATAAGCATAAAAACTTATAGTATTCAAAAACCCTTTCTAAAAAATATTTTAGAAAGGGTTTTCTTTTTATTATTGTACTAGAATAATTAGATGTTAAGAGAAACTATTCTCCATCAGTGTCTGCACCTTCTACAACATCTTCTAATTTTTCTTCTTCTACTTCCTCGTCATTTTTCTTGAATTTTTCTAGTTCTTCATAAGCAGCATACTTATAAGAACCATATTTTGCACGAGTAAAAGCACCAGCAGCAGCTTCTGCTTGATCTAACTTTTGGTAAAACATACCAAGAGCAAAGTTATATTGTGCTTTCGTTTCTGCATCTATGCCTGGAAATTGAAGTAAATCTTCTAATGTTTTGATAGCATCCTGTGTACTTCCCATTTTATGCTGTGAAATAGCTTTGATAAATACAACAGCATAATTTTTTGGTTGAGAAGCCAAACATTCGTCAGCAGATTTAATAGCATCTTCATACTTACGAGATTCTAATTGAAGTTCTGCAAGATCTGCAAATTTCTGAGAACGTTTTACTGCATTAGGTTCTGTCTGAATAGAAGATGATTGGTGTTCGATAACAGCCGATTTATCTGTCGCAGAAGCAGCAATTTTTACCAAAAGGTCATGTGCTTGAGGAAAATCCTTACGCATTTCTAACGCTTTTTCTACTAATTCTTTACTTTTTTCTAAGTCATATACTTTGAAATAAGAAAGAGCAATTGCGTGATAATACTGAGGCATTAGTTTAGTTATACGAGCCATAAAAGGACCTACTTTAGCATTATTAAGAGCTTTTTCTTTCTCATCATACATTTTTAGATTATGATAAGCAAAACCAAGTTCAAAATAATAACGAGCAATTTCTTTTGGATTATCAGTCGCAAGCATTTCAGTAGCTTTTAACATAGCTGTTTTTGCTTGTTCGTATTTTCCTACTGAATTGCTATATTTTGCTTCGTAGTAAAGAACATTCAAATCATCTGGAGCTAGTTTTTTGAGGTCTGCAATATGCGCTCCAGCTTCTTCCAAACGCTTTGTTCTGTCTAAAATCAAAACAATATTAAGTTTATAATCAGTCTTTCTTTTAGAATCAGTATCATATTTGAACGCATTTTGATAAGAAGCTATCGATTGATCGTATTTGCCTGTGATTTTGTAAAGACGAGCTAAACGTTCATGAGCATCTACAAAATCTTTCTTGATAGAAACAGTTTTTTCTAAAGAAGCAATTGCAGGATCAGCTTCACGAAGCACTAAATGACAAAGTGCTTTGTTGTAATGATATTTATAAACAGTAGGGTCTTTTGTTACTGCAATATCAAACTGCTCAAGGGCAGTTTTCCATTGTTTTTGCTTTCGAAAGTTTTCGCCTTTCACAAAAGCATCTAGTGCCTCACCAGTTGGCTGCGCTTGCGCCTGAACACCATTTGTAAATAATAAACCTATACAAAAGATAGGAATTAAGAGTAATTTAAATTTCATATTGACACCGTTTTATGTAACGAAATAGAATAGGTAAGATTTTTTTAATAAAATTAATAAATCATATAATATTCTTTTGTATTTTTACAAAAAATAACTAGTTATTAATTAAATACAAATAAGAATTAAAACTTATATTGACTTATTTCAAAGTGATTAAATTTCTTACCAATATAGTAAAGGGTTGTAAATTAGACAAATACAAAACCTTTTATTTGAAAATTATTTAATAATTATTTTTTGAACACAACATTATTGCTAGAATAAAAGCCTAAAAATTAAAGTTTCTTAGAAACTAACATAATTTTACTAATATTATCTAGTCAAATAATGTTTTGCAAACCATGTGCCATGAAAGTTATAATAGAGTATAATTCAACTATACACAAAAAGATTATAAAATTCTATTGGCTTTATAAGATTGGTCTTCTATTAAAACGACATACTTCTGTTTTTCTTATTTAAGAAATGAATAAAACTCAAGCAAATGCAATTGTCCAAACAGAAAAATGTGTAACTTTGTAGTAAAGTTAATAAAATTTTATCATAAACAAGACTTTTTGTACTAAAACATATTTGTCTAAACCTTTAGTTGGTTCTGTAAAAATAAAACACTGACAAGTGTATAAGCTCATTCATTATATAATAAATACCTTTTTAACTTGACAAATTTACTCAAACCATTTTTTGTAGCCCTATTTTCTTTATTTCTGTTGTTTGTGAATATCAATGAGAGTTTTTCTCAACGCAAAAAACAACTTGAAAAGGAACGTTCTACTATTTTGAATCGAATTACTAATACAAATCGAATCTTAAAAAGAACACAAAAAGAAAAGAAAACTACTATTAGTTCACTTTCTGCAATAAATGGACAAATAAATCAGCGTAAACAACTTGTTCGTGTTATTGGAAAAGAACTCAAACTATTAGATGAGTCAATAAGAGAAAATCAAAATATTGTAGAATCATTAGAAAAAGATTTAGCAGAACTAAAGCACGAATACGGCATTATGCTTTATTTAGCATATAAAAATAATAGTCGTTACGAAAAACTTTCTCTTCTTTTAGCTTCTAATTCTATAAATGAACTCTTAGCTCGTTTGCGTTATTTTCAAAAATATAATTTACTTCGCAGAGAACAAATAAAACAGATAGAATATGTTAGACAAAATTTGAGTAAACGAACCTCTCAGCTTCAAGAAAACAAAACAGAAAAACAATCACTTTTAAAAGTTCAAACAAAAGAAGAAAAAGAACTCGCAACTTTAAAAGAGAAGCAAAAACAAATTCTTACTACCTTTAAAGTAAAAGAATCTAAACTATTAGCAGATTTGAGCAAAGAACGAAAAATCTTAAAAGAAGTTGATAATTTGATTAGTAAAACTATCAATAATTCTGAATTTTCGGCGAGTCTTTCATCAAGTGAGAAAATGACTTCTACTTCTTTTGCTAAATCTAAAGGAAGAATCGTTTGGCCTGTCAAAAATGGCTTTATTTCAGCTCATTTTGGCATTCAGCCCTATTTACCAGAAGAACAAGGAAAGCCTATCGTGAAAATAGAAAAACTAGGAATTGATATTCAAACACAACCCAACGAACCTGTACGTTCTGTTTTTGCAGGAAAAGTAGTTGATGTAAGTGAAATTGCTGGGCGAGGTTACTTAGTCATTATCCAACATGGAGATTATTTTACTGTTTATTCTCGTTTGAAGTCTGTCAAAATAAAAAATGGCGATAAAATAAGTGCAAAACAGCCAATAGGCACAGCAGGTAGTTATAAAGATGATACCTATGAAATTGAATTTCAAATTTGGAGACATCAAGAAAAGCTCAATCCTGAACAATGGATTAGTAAATAAATTTAGATTTTAGAATTCTGACCTGCAAAAGCAGCGAAGCTAATTTAGAATTGCAATGTTTGTAATTTTTGTTCTATTTCTAACATCTAAAATCTAACTTCTAATTTTATTTTTTAAAACACAGAGTTACAGATAACACAGAGAATAAAATTACTTTTTTTGTAAAGTGAAATTGAATTTAACTGATTACTGGTAACTACTTACTGATAACTGATTTATGAAAAATCCAATTTTATGGTATTTGAAAGGAATGGCAATGGGTGCAGCCGATGTAGTTCCAGGAGTTTCTGGGGGAACAATTGCTTTTTTGATGGGGATTTATGAACGCCTTTTGGAAGCGATTGGGAGTTTTTCTATTCCTACTTTGCGTTTACTTTTTAAAGGAAAATTTAAAGAGTTTGCACAGCAAACAGATTTAGTTTTTTTGATTTGTCTTTTTGCAGGAATAGCAACCAGCATTATTAGTTTTGCTAAATTATTCAAATATTTATTAGCCAATTATGAAATACTGACAATGTCGTTTTTCTTTGGACTTATCATAGCAACTGTTTGGGTAGTTGGAAGAAGAATAAAAGAATGGAATATTTCAGCTATTATTTGGTTTTTGATTGGCGCAGCTTTGGCAATCGGAATATCTTTTAGTGGACAGGTAGAAGGGAGCTCTAATCCTTTTTATTTATTTCTGTGTGGTTTTATTGCTATTTGTAGTATGATTTTACCTGGAGTTTCAGGTTCTTTTGTGCTTTTACTATTAGGAAACTATGCTCTTATTATTGGTGCTATTAGCGATTTACCTTCTGCTATTATAGCTTTTGATGTAGATGGAATTATTGCAGGTCTTTGGATAATTGTTCCTTTTGCATTAGGTGCTATTACTGGGATTCTGACTTTTGCAAAAGTGCTTTCTTGGCTTTTTGATAATTATGAAAACTCTCTTTTAGCTATTTTGACAGGCTTTGTTTTGGGTTCGCTTTCAATTATTTATCCTTGGAAAAAGGTTTTGAGAAGTGAAATAATACATGGAAAAGAAAAAGTGTTGGAAACAATGCGCTATATTCCAGAAATAGATACACATTTCTTTATGGCTCTTGGACTTATGCTTATTGGTGCTATCTTGGTAGCTTCTATCGAATATTTCGGGAATAAAGAATTAAGATAGAGATTAATTTATTACAATAGTAAGTTTAAGTTTTGTCGCTTTATTATGAAGTTGTTTAAGAATACTCTTTTTCCTTAGCACTAGGTTTGCAAACCTAGTGCTAAGGAAAAAGAACATAGCCTTTGTTGGTGTTTTAGCGTAGCGACACCAACAAATATACACTAAATCTATTCTTAAACAACTTCTATATAAAAAAACGTTTCTAGAATAGAAATCTAAAAACGGTTTTTGTATTTACTATTTTTTATCAGCATCACTACTAACAAAATTATTTCTTATATCATCTTTGTCAAGTGTTCTGTATTTTCGGTGGCGCATATAATCCATAAAATAACCTGCTGCTGGGAAAAGCACAGACATTACTAGGATAAATACGATTAATGCCATTTTGCTGCTCATAACTATATTTTTTTAATGGTAAATTATTAGTGAAATACAATAAGATTTTAAGTGATTGTTATGTAAAATAGTTTTGTAACTAATTATTCAAATGGTATTTCTCTTACCATTTATCACTTACAACTTATCCCTACTTAATCATTTCAAAGAAGAGTTCTGTTCCTTGTCTTGGTTTGATGCTATTGTAACATCTTTTTAAGTTCTTTATTTCAAAATAAGGTTCAAAAATTTCTCTGTACTCGTTTGCATTCCCTCCAAAAGGTGGGCTATCTTGTTCTTCTCTAATTGGAAAATCAAATAAAAGTCCGATTAATTTTCCGTCTTTTTTCAGAAGCTCATTCATTTTTTTTGCGTAATCTGTTCTTAAACGTGGGTCTAAAGCACAAAAAAAAGTTTGTTCGACAATTACATCAAAGAAATTAAAGTATTCAGAGTTTTCTCCTTCAAATTTAAAAAAATCATCTTGAATCAGATGTTCTTTTGGGAAATCAGGACAGCGTTGTGAAAATTTCTCTAAAGGTGCAGCAGCCAAGTCAATTACAAAAACATTAGAAAAACCTTTTTTATGTAAATATTCAGCTTCATGGCTACTCCCACCACCAGGAATAAGAATTCTTAAATTTTTATTTTCTTCTGACTTTTCAAGTAATTTGTCAAAATAAGCTACCAAAGGAGGACTAGCATAACCAATATCCCAAGGCGTATCTGAATCTTTGTAACGATTTTGCCAATAAGCAGTGTCAAAAGAAGTAGAAGAAGTATTCATAAAATGAAAATTATTTGTGTGTTTGTGATGCAAAATTACAAATTTATCAGTGAAAAGTAGCACAGATTTTATGCGCAGTAGAATAATTACAACTTTCCATTTTTAAATTATAGAATTCTGACAAAAATATCGTATTTTTGTAGCAATGCACCTAAAAAAAAACAACCCTAATAAATTGTCGTTTATGAAAATTTCAAAAACACATCTAATTAGCTTAAAGCACAAAACATTAAAATATGAAACTTTCGTAGTTTCTACTTTTTCTATTTTCACTAGAAATATTTACTAACCGTTTACTTTTTTAAAGATAAACGGTTTTTTTATGGAATTTGATTTGGTGTTTTTTCAAATTATCAAAATAAAACTCTTAAAAAACGCAAAAAATACAATTACCCAATAATTTTATAGATTTTAATTCTCCAAATTCATATTATAAATCCTTATGTATAACTCAAACAACGCTTCAAATTATCGTTATCGTCGCATTTTATTAAAACTAAGTGGCGAGGCTCTTATGGGAAACCAACAGTTCGGAATTGATGCCGAAAGATTAGAACAATATGCACTAGAAGTCAAAAAAGCAGTTGATGAAGGTCTGCAAGTAGCTATTGTAATTGGAGGAGGAAATATTTTTAGAGGAATGCAGTCTCCTAAAATTGGAATTGATAGAGTACAGGGCGATTATATGGGAATGCTTGCCACTTCTATCAATGGAATGGCTTTACAATCTGCTCTTGAACAAGTTGGCGTTTATACTCGCTTGCTTTCAGGTATAAAAATGGAACAAATTTGTGAGCCGTATGTGCGTCGTCGTGCTATCCGACATTTGGAAAAAGGACGTGTAGTTATTTTTGTAGCAGGTTTGGGAAGCCCTTATTTCACAACAGATTCGGCTGCCTCGCTTCGTGCTATTGAAATTGGTGCTGATGTAGTCTTGAAAGGAACACGAGTAGATGGAGTTTATTCAGAAGACCCAGAAAAAAATCCAGATGCTGTTCGTTACTCAAATCTTTCTTTCCAAGAAGTCTATAACAAAGGTTTAAATATTATGGATATGACAGCATTTACGCTTTGTAGAGAAAATAATTTACCAATTATAGTTTTTGATATGAATGAAGAAGGGAATTTATTGAAAGTATTACACGGAGACGAAATTGGAACATTGATAACAGAATATTAGAAATTTCTTAATTACGGATTACGAATTAAAAATTACGGAAATTTTATCAAAAATAACTTCCTTAAAATACATTCGTAATTCGTAATTTGATATAATATGAATCCACCAAATATTAACTCTCGTTTAAACAGCTATTTTTATAATGGTTTTTTGGCTTATTTACTTGTTTATATTTCAGCAGGTGCATTATTTATTTTCTTGCCTTTTCTTTTTAATTTGAGAATACTGGAAGATTTCAAAAAAGCAAAGCTACAGTTTTTTATAATAACTACCTTCATAACTTTACTAGCCATTTTTCAAATGTATTGTGTTAATGACATACAACAAGTATATGGTTGTTTGCGTTTTGGCTCAACTCAATTTTCTATAGGAAATAATGCTTTTGTTTTGATTGTTCTTTCGGCTATGTTTTGGGAAGTTTTAGTTTATCTTAGACAAAAATTATTTTTATGAATTTCTTTTAAAAAAGGTTAAATAAACTAATCCAACCAAACTAATAAATTTATTTATCGTAATATTGCAATATAAAGATTAACCAAAAATCAATTTTACTCAAAATGGGACTTACCAAATCTGATATTTTTACTGAAAAACAAAACGAACTTGCAAACCTTGCAAAAGTATTGGGACATCCTGCACGAATAGCAATTTTGCAACACTTGATAAAAGTAAATGCATGTATTGGGGGAGATTTGGTAAACGAAATTGGATTGGCACAACCCACTATTTCACAACATCTTAGAGAACTCAAAAAAGTAGGAATTATACAAGGAACTATCGAAGGAACAAGTGTTTGTTATTGTATTGACCCTGAAAATTGGAAAACTATACAAGCTCTTTTTGATACTTTCTTTACTGATTTTACTTCAAAAATTGATTCTGATTCGTGCTGTTAATGTAGCTTACGCTTTAGCGTGAGAAAAACTGTAGCGTAGGCTTCAGCCTTCGTTCATTGTTATTTTTAAATCATTATTCATCGTTAAATTGCAATAAACAAATGAAAACTCAAAATCTAAATCAAACCGAAAACAAAACTGAACAACAAATCAAAGATATGGTTCGTGAGCGTTACGAAAAAGTAGCTTTACAAGACAAAGCTCTTAATGCTTCTTCTTGTTGTGGAACTACAGATTCTTCAACAGAAGTTTACAATATTATGTCAGAAAAATATGATAATCTAAATGGCTATAATTCTGATGCAGATTTGGGCTTAGGTTGTGGACTTCCTACACAATTTGCTCAAATCACAAAGGGTGATGTAGTGCTTGATTTGGGTTCAGGAGCAGGAAATGATTGTTTTGTAGCACGAGCAGAAACAGGCGAAACAGGAAAAGTAATTGGAATAGATTTTTCTCCTACAATGCTCAAAAAAGCTCGTCAGAATGCTGATAAATTAGGCTACAATAATGTTGAATTTAGAGAAGGAGATATCGAAACAATGCCTATTTCTGATAATTCTGTGGATGTAATTGTTAGTAATTGTGTATTAAATCTTGTACCCAATAAAAAAGCTGTTTTTGCAGAAATGTACAGAACTTTGAAAGATGATGGACATTTTAGCATTTCTGATATTGTGCTTTTGGGTAGTCTTCCAAAAGCTTTACAAGAAGATGCAGAAATGTATGCAGGGTGTGTTTCAGGAGCAATTCAGAAAGAAGATTATCTCAATTTTATCAAAGAAGTTGGTTTTGAGAATATTACTTTACAAAAGGAAAAAGCCATTTTTATTCCTGATGATATTCTTCAAAAATACCTTTCTGAAGGCGAAATAAAAGAATTTAGAAATGGAAGTACAGGAATTTTTAGTATTACTGTTTTTGCTCAAAAAAATCCTTCTTCTGAGTCTATAAAAAAAGAAATTATTCAAGAACAAAAAAATGTGTGTAGCCCAAATAGTGGCTGTTGTTAATTTTTTTTACCCATAACTAAAGTTATGGGTTTCGTTTTTCAAAGCTTTAAATATTTATTTTAATCACTTTTCATTAAACATTACAAAAATGAAAACTTCAAATGTATTTCTTTCTTTATGTATTATTCCTTTCTTGATTTTTAATTTTTCATCTTTTACTTCTTTATCTAAAATGGGAAAAAATAAGTTGTATCCTAAACTTCAAATTTACTCTGAAAACTTAGCTTCTAATTTTGAAACTATTGATGAGGAACGTAAATTGAAATTACAAGAAATTGGAGACTACATAATTAAGCAAAAAGAATCATCAGAAAAAGTAGATATTACTGTAATCTGCACCCATAATTCACGCAGAAGTCATTTCGGACAAATTTGGTTACAAGTTGCTGCTTATTATTATGGAGTAGAAGGAATAAATACTTTTTCAGGAGGAACAGAAGCAACAGCCTTTAATTCTAGAGCCATTGCAGCATTAGAAAGAGTAGGTGTAAAACTAGAAAAAACAACTGCTTTTGAAGGAGAAGAAAATCCTGTTTATTCTATGTCAGTAGGTAAAAATTATTCAAAAACAATCATGTTTTCAAAGAAATATACACACAAACAGAATCCTCAAAATGGCTTTGCTGCGATTATGGTTTGTAGTGATGCTGACAAAAACTGTCCTTTAGTTATGGGAGCAGATGCTCGCTTTGCAATTCCATTTGAAGACCCAAAAAACTCTGATAATACACCTAGCGAAGAGCAAGTCTATAATGAGAGATGCCAACAAATAGGAACAGAGTTTTTCTTTGTGATGGATTATGTCAAAACCAAATTGAATAGAAAGTAATATTTTATTTTAGCATTATTAGGAAAGCATTTTGTTTTTTAGAAAGCAAAATGCTTTTTTTATGAAATAATATTTTTACTACCACAATCAATTTCAAATAATGAAACTTACCACAGAAAGAACAGAATTAAATTTAATTCAGAAAAAAGATTTTAAAGAACTTATTGCCTCTTTTAGAGAAGAAAACGCTGTAAAATATATAAAACACCTTCAAAATTTATCAAATAGTGAATATACAGATTTTTTAGAAAACAAAAGAATACTTTCTGAGAATCAACATCTTTACTATTGGGTTGTCAGAGAAAAAGAAACTCAAAATTATATCGGAACAATGGGAGTAATGCCTTATCTAGGTTCTAATTTTGAATTTCATATTGGTTTCCGTATTTCAAAAGACTTTCAAGGAAAAGGATTCGCTACCGAATTAGGTAAAAAAGTCATTGATTTTGTCAAAAATGAACTAAAACATCAACAAATTTTTGGATTAATAATGGAAGGAAATATTGCTTCGCTAACTCTACTCAAAAAGCTCGGTTTTCATTTTGAAGGAAGTAATTTTAATATTGATTACCAAATTCAGTTAGAAACATATAGGTTAATTTTTTAAACAATGAAGTCTATTTTTTGATTTCAAACTCTTTTACAAGTGCTGTAAATGGAATTGCTTTTACTTTTTTACCCTCTAAAAAAAATATTACTTGTTTTGTATTGCCTATAATAATTCCTTTTTTTACTTCATTATCTACAAACCGTAATGAAATAGGAGTTTGTTCTTTTGTTTTTTCTGCTGCTAATTCGCCATAAAAATCTGCTGAACCATAGAGGTAATAGAGAAATAAAAAAATAAACGAAAGATAACGATATAGATTATAATATGACTTTTTGTTTAATCCAAAGACAAGTTGGAGGTAAATTTTTGGATATTTTTTTTCAATAAATAAATCAAATCTATAAATAAAATAAGCGATTAAACAAGAGCCAAAAGTGAAAAATAAAATAGTTATATCAGAAAAAGGAGCTACTAAAAATTCAAATATATCAGCATAATCAAAGATATTGATTCCAAACTCAGAATATTTTTGGTAATTAAAAAGCATTCCAATAGCCACAGCAAGAATATAAAAGATGGAAATAATACTTTGAGCCTCCTTCAATAAAGCCTCATATTTATCTTTAATTAAGCCCTCATTGTGAGTTTGGACTTCAATATGAGATTCTGAATTGGGTTCTGATTGCATAGATTTATCTTGAGATTATAATTTTATTAATGATACATTGTAGAGTAAGTAATCGAATTTTCCTATTTATTACTTTGAAATTATTTTTTTATTAAAATCTATCAATAAGTTTTGGTGTTTTTAAAAAAAGTATTACCTTTGTCATCACAAAGACGGAAGGTCTGTGATTTACATCTTAAATAAAGAGGTAAAATCTAAATATTAGCTTACCTAAAGTTTAAAAATGCGAAAGTAGCTCAGTTGGTAGAGCGCAACCTTGCCAAGGTTGAGGTCGCGAGTTCGAGCCTCGTCTTTCGCTCAAGTTTACGGACTTCACATGGAGAAGTAATTCTTTTAAGTCATTCGTAAAAAAGCGATATAAAATATCTATTTGAATCGAAAATATTCTTTTAGAATCAAAAAAGTCATACAATTATTTAAAATTGTATGACTTTTTTTGTACAGTTTATTGAATTTATGAGCATTCTTATTCTATCCTGAAAAACAAAAAACTCAGACAGTTTAGTAACTGTCTGAGCTTATATCTAACTAATTTAAGTATTTGAACAAGGTAACTAAAAATTGCTATTTTGCTTCTAACTCAATAAAAGGAATTATCATTTCCTCCATTGAAATTCCTCCGTGCTGAAATGTATCCTTATAATATTTTACATAGTGATTGTAATTATTTGGATAAGCAAAAAAGTAGTCTTCTGTTGTAAATACAAAAGTAGTTGAAACATTCTGACGAGGCAAAAAGAATTTTGCAGGGTCTTTAGCTACTAAAACATTTTTAGGATTATAATTTAAATTTTTTCCTTGTTTGTAACGCAAATTTGTATTGGTATTTCGGTCACCTATAATTTTATAAGGACGTTTTGTACGAATTGTTCCGTGGTCAGTGGTGATAATCAAACGACCATTTACTTCTGCAATTTTCTTCAACATATCCCACAAAGGAGAGTGTAAAAACCAAGATTTAGTTACTGAGCGATATGCAGCTTCATCAGGTGCAAGTTCACGAACAACAGCTGTATCCGTACGAGCATGAGAAAGCATATCTACAAAATTATAAACGATAACGTTAAACTCGTTTTGTTGTAGATTACTAAAATTCTCTACTAATTGTTTACCTTGATGATTGCGAAGAATTTTATTGTATGTTGTTTTTGTATTTCCAAAACCAAATTCTTTCATCTGTCTACGTAAAAATTCATCTTCAAAATTATTTTTTCCTCCTTCATCTTGGTCATCTACCCAAAGATCTGGGTGTTCTTCTGCCATTTCAGAAGGCAAAAGTCCAGAAAAAATAGCATTACGAGCATACGCTGTAGTAGTTGGTAAAATAGAACAATATACCTTTTCTTCTTTAACTGTAAAGTATTCTGCTAAAAGTGATTCGACAACTTTCCATTGATCATAACGCAAATTATCTATCAAAATAAAAAATAAAGGGCGTTCTTCATTTAGTTTTTTATCTTCTAAAAGAGGAAAAACCCATTCTCCCATAATATCGTGCGACATCATCGGATATTCATCATCACCTGCATCATTCAACCAGTATTCATAGTTATTTTGAATAAATTTGGCAAAGCTAATATTAGCTTCTTCTTTTTGAGATTCTAAAATCTCTTGCATGCTTTGATTTTCAGTATCTTCAATTTCAAGTTCCCAATAAATTAGTTTTTTATAGGCTTCTATCCATTGTTCAAAATCCAAATCATCTTGAAAAATCATTGAAAGGTTTCTAAAATCTTGCTGATAATTCAAATTTGTTTTTTCGGTAACCAATCTTTTTTGGTCTAAAATCTTTTTGATAGAAAGAAGAATCTGATTCGGATTGACAGGTTTTATTAAGTAATCAGCAATCTTTGCACCGATGGCATCTTCCATAATATGCTCTTCTTCACTCTTAGTTATCATAATGGCAGGCAAAGAAGGACGAACAGATTTTATAGCTGTAAGTGTTTCTAAACCAGACATTCCTGGCATATTTTCATCTAAAAATACAATATCAAAATTATGTTCTTCAACGGCTTCAAGGGCATCTGCACCACTATTTACAGCTTTTACATCGTAGCCTTTTTTCTCTAAAAATAAAATATGAGGTTTGAGAAATTCAATTTCGTCATCTGCCCAAAGAATGGAATATCGTTGCATAAAGGAGGGTTTAAGGATCTTAATTTACATTATTTCTTGTTCAAGCATTTGCTTGGACACTCTTTTGAGCAAGCGTATGCTTGCAAAGTCATTAGTACAAGATAGAAACTTGTATTAGAATAAGACTTATTTTCTAGTAAAAATTTATCGTATCGTTATAATCTGGTTTTGTTTATTCAATTATATTCCTATAAAATCTCACAAATATACACTTTTTTGAAGTGAGAACAATTTAAAGAACTCTAAAATAGGTTTTTAGTTTCTGCACTAGATAAAAAAATAAATACTTTTCAGTTTGCTATTAAATCAAAAGCTCTCATTTATTAAAATAAAGGAGAGCTTTTTTTTAAAAATAAATTTTGTAATTCGTAATTATTTCTTAGGTTTTCTCTTTGATGTACTTCTATTTTTCTTTTTACCTATATCTTTTGGATTTAGATAGCGTTTTTTATGATGAAAAGCTCCTTTATAGGTTGGATCTTCTCTCTGTTTGATAAAATCTAATGCCTTTATTAGTTTCTGATTTTCTTCGAAAGGTGTTTGTGTAATCTCTACATCTGTTGGAATTCTTTCATTTGGGATTTTTTTTCCAATCAGTTTTTCAATTCTTTTGATATGATGAACATCCAAAACATTGGCAAAAGTAATGGCAATGCCTTCTTTTTCTGCTCGTCCTGTACGCCCAATTCTGTGTACATAATCATCGTACTGTTTCGGAACTTCAAAATTAATAACGTGACTTACATCACTTACATCTAATCCTCGTGCAGCTACATCTGTCGCTACAAGTATTCGAATATCTCCATTTTTAAAATCACTAAAAGCATTACTTCGTGTATTTTGATCTTTGTTACTATGAATTACCCTTACACTATCATCTACCTTTCTACCCAAAAATTTATAGACATTATTCGCAACATCTTTTGTTCTTGTAAAGACAATTACTTTATTAAATTTTTCTTTATCCTTGAGTAAATAATCTAATAAATTAATCTTAGTTCTGAAATTAGGAACTTCATAATATTTTTGCTCAACTGTTTCGGCTGTAACCGAAATAGCCGAAATATTTATTTCCTCTGGGGATTCTAAAAAATCCTCTGTCAATTTTACAACTTTCTCTGGCATTGTAGCAGAAAAAAGGGCATTCTGACGTTTTTTGCTAGAAATAATTTCTAACAAACGATTGATTTGTGGCATAAAACCCATATCCAAAATACGGTCTGCTTCATCCATTATCATCGTTTTGATTTGACGTAAATTCAATTCATTTCGCTCATAAATATCCAATAATCGTCCTGGTGTTGCGATAATCAAATCCATTCCTTCTCTCACTTGTTCAAGCTGTCTTTTTATACTTCCACTTCCACCATACAAAGCAACGGCACGCAAATCAGTATATTTACCAAGTACCTCAAAATGTTCATGAATTTGAATAACCAACTCACGAGTAGGCGCAAGAATCAAAGCACGAGGATTTTCGCCTTGTGCATATTTTAGTTTCATCAAAAGAGGCAACATAAAAGCAGCCGTTTTTCCTGTTCCTGTTTGTGCTACACCAATTACATCATGTCCTGCCAAAAGCAACGGAATTGCCTGTTCTTGAATCGGACTCGGTTTTTCATAACCAGCTTCTTCAATGGCATTTAATAATTGACGGTTTAATTTAAAATCTTCAAAACTCATTTTTTATTCTTTATTTAACCATCATTGAGGCTCAAATGCAGCCGTCAACGAGGTGTTTAATTTGTATTTGTAATTCCCAATCTCCATTCCCTAATCCCCAATATCAACTAAACATTGGATTCGATTCCCAAAATCTATAATTATCGGTATCTTCAAAAACGTGTTTCATTATTTTGCGCTCGGTTTCTGTAAATGCGACATCTCTACGACTCATCATGCGCTCTGCTGTTTTGAAAAGAGCATCTAAGTGTGTCGATACAAATTTAGTTTGGTGGTTGCCATTTCCCCACGCAAAAGAAGGAATAAATTTCGGTGGAAAACCTTCTCCAAAAACGTTTGCGCCTGTTCCTACAACAGTTGCTGTGTTAAACATCGTACAAATTCCAGATTTACTATGGTCACCCATTAAAAGTCCACAAAATTGCAATTCTGTTTTTTCGTAATTTTCTTCTGCATAATTCCAAATTCTGACCGTTCCGTAGTTATTTTTTAGGTTGGAACAGTTGGTAGCTGCACCCAAATTACACCATTCGCCAATAACTGCATTTCCTAAAAATCCATCATGTCCTTTATTAGAATAACCAAAAAATACACAGTTACTCACTTCGCCACCCACTTTACAGAACTTTCCGATTGTTGTATCGCCTCGCATATTTGAACCAGTATTGATTACTGAACCTTCTCCCAAAGCAAAAGAACCACGAATGATTGCACCTTCTTCGATACTTGCATTTTTTCCAATATAAATTGAGCCTTTTTCTGCATTTAAAATGGCAGCTTTTATAGTTACTCCTTCTTCTATAAAAATGCGTTCTTCATTATATAAAACTGTATGTTTGTCTGTAACAACTTCACTTTTACGTCCTGTTGTAATCAAATCAAAATCTCGTTCAATTTCTTGTTTGTTTGAACGGAAAATATCCCAAGTTCTTTGTAAGAATTGGATATTTATTTTCTCTGTTTTCTGTTTGGCTACCTTTAAAGCAAAATCATAAAATTTATCTACACTTTTGAACTGCGTAAATGTTTTGAAAGCAATGAGCTGGTTTCCAGTTTCTGAAAAAATAGCTGTTTCTAATGGAAGAGAAACTAGTTTTTCAAAAACCTCTAAAGTTGGCAAAACTGCACCGTTTATATATAGATTTACAGTTTCATTCTCTTGGAAATGAATAGGAAATTTTTCTTGTAAATAATCTTGTGTCAGAAATGAAAAATGATGATTCTCAGTTTGTAAATGACCTGTATTTTTTAGAAAGTCATTGAAATATGTTTCGAATTTTTCCTTTATGGTCAGAATTCCGACACGCAGGTCAGCCACAGGGCGAGTAAAAGTAAAAGGCAACAAATGAGTGCGAAGTGAAGGAGAATCGAAAAAAATGATGTTCATGAATGAAAATGACAAGAAAAATGGATATAAATTTGAATTTTTTTAATAAAGGTTATCACGATTATTTTTATATAACTATCTTCTAGACTCTTGAATAGGATAACAGGCTTCTTTTTATGTTCAGACAAGATGCCTGAACTACCATAAATGCAAACCGTGATAAGGTTTAATACTGCAAATTTACGTAAAAGTGAGTTAGAATTGTTATTTTTTTCCTGTTTAATTCTCTGACACTTTAAAGTATCGTGATAATTCTATTTCCTAAAGTCCAAAATCCAAGCTGAAGGAACATAATTTTTTACAATAAAACTACATAGATTTACCCATTTTGAAGCATTAATGGTAATCCAAGCATCACAAGAAGCAACAATATGATTTTGATTTTGACTCAATTCTACAATAGATTTATCAGCATGTTTTTCTAAGAGAACTTTCCAATTCCATTTTTTTTGTTCTGCCAAATCTTCCATAATTTTTTTTAGCCTTCCACTATTTGAAATGGGCGAATCCAAGACCCAAATGGTTTCTTTTATTTCAAGTTCTTCAATTACGTTTCCAATAAGTTCTAAAGCAGGAATTGTTTCTTCTACTTTTCGATAGGTTGAATGAATACTGGCAATATCACGCATACAACCATCTAAACCAATAAAAAGAGGGGCATTCGACAATGCACATTCCGTTGTAATAAGCAGATTATAACCATCAATAACTAAGGTAGAATTTAGTTTTTTGAAGTCAGAATGAATATCTAAATCAATGCTAATTTCATTTTTTTTTCTTAATTCTAAACTTTCTCTTTCTGCGCTGGCAGCATTTATGGCTTTTCGTTGTCGGTCTGTAAGTGAAAACTTATCACCTACAATTTTTAGAGATGCTTTTTGTGCATAGCCATTTGATAAAAGCCAAGACAAATCAGAAACAGCTTGTTTTAGATTATCAATATTTTTGTCGGTAAAAGCAGCATAATCTTTTGGATTTGCTCCTCTGTGTTTTTGTGAGTTGGGCATTTAAAAAAAATGTGAATTATAAATGGTAAATACAATACAGTAACAATGAATACATATAGATAATGATTCTAATTTATTTAATCTATCCTTATAATAAGTCAACTTGTGTAATAGGAAGTCTATTGATTACTCACAACTTGAATTATACTTAGAAGTTGTTTAAGAATAGATTTGTGTGTTTTTGTTGGTGTCGCTACGCTAAAACACCAACAAAAACAATAGTTTTTATATAAACTAGGGTTGCAAATCCTACTTTATGGAAAAATAAAACTTTTATCCCTGTTCTGTGGCACACAGAACAGAATTTTACTATTCTTAAACAATTTCTTAATATACTTTCATTTACCACTTACCATTAATAATTTATCATTCCAAAACCTACGGTTCAAATGTCCATAAAATGCTTTCTACTTCACGAATATAATCACGCTTTTTTGAAGTAGGTGCAAAAATAAATCCTTCAATATAATATAATCTATTTTTCTCTTCATCAACAATCAAATATCCTAAGAAAGGACCTCCAGAAGTAAGTGAAGTGAGTTTCCAAAGCGCACGAATTTCAATTGCATAATGACCTTTAAAATTAATTTCTTGTGAAAAATAAGGAACTACATCAGTTTGATCTGTTACATAAGAGCCTCTATCTGGGTCTTTCATATACTTTTCTCCTAGCTCTCTTCGCCAAGCCAAAACACTGTCTGCATTTAATTGTCCTTGTGAAGAATAAGGTTTGTAAGCCACAAAAACATTTCTATCTCTTCCGTTGGCATTATCTATCAAACGCATGAATACAAAACCTGAATCTTGTTCATTTATATCTTTTGCTTCTTGATAACCATCTGGAATTCCTATCATGAAACCATGTTCTTTTTTGTAGCGTTCCATTTTCCCTGTTTGTGTTCCACCTCTAAAGGCTACTAAACGAGAACGTTCACGCTCTGTTTTATAAAAAATCTCACGCAATTTTTCTTCATTTGCCTTCATGTGTTTGATAAGTTGCTCGTCATTTTTACCAATCAGATAAACAACTTGCTGGTCTTTTGCATGTTCGTTTTGTTTTACAATCAAATAGGGCGTTGTATCGGCTTCTATTCTGTCCAAACTTTCTTTTGCAAATTTTTTGCGTAAAAGGTCGCTATCTGTTGATTTGCTGTCCAACGACAAAACCACAAAAATAGAATGATATTCTTCCAACAAATCATTTACTTTCTTTGGTGCAGCATGATAGATTTTGAAAATTGGCTCGGCAGGTTGTGGAAAACCTGGCATAGGTGCCATATAAAGTTCACGAACAGCAGCTCCCAAATCTCCTTCCCATTTACTAGAATCCATTTGAAGTAATATTTCGCCACGTCCACCCTTTGAAGGAGGTAAAAAATCTTTATATGAAAATACTTTTTCATCTTTATTATCACTTGAACAGGAAAATAAAAAAACTCCTGTCAGTAGAAAAAAGGCTAAAAAGGCAAATTTGGTTATCGTCTGAAATTTCATTGAATATATTGAATTGATTTTTAAAGTCTTGATTTTGTTCTTTGTCAAACACCTAACGGTTTGTTTAAAGGAAACACTATTATACCACGAAAGTAACAAAAATATAGAGAGTTTTCAGACAAATTAACATCAGAAGTGAAGTAGAGGTTTTGTGTTTTTTGAATTTGGTGGAATATGTTGATTTTGTGGTTGTGTTAAAGTGCCAGTAATAATCAATAAAGCTTTTTTTGCATTTTATTAAACTATGTATTTTATCAATTTACAATCAATCAATTTTGCAGGGTTATTTGGGTCTTGTACTTGCTGATTTTCAATGCTAAATTCTATCTTATTAATTGATTCAATTTTTGTTCTACTAGATTCATTAAAAGAATTATACTTTTCTGTTGGCATAATACAAACTAATTCAAATTCTTTTTGGGTTGGAATATGTAAGTAACTAAATACCTTTCTAGGATTTTGAATCTGCCACATTCCTCTAATTCTCAAATTTGTAATCCCTAAAGAATCTACTTTATTTACCCTTCCCAATTCTTTAGTTTCTGCAAACTCTACATTGGGAATCGTGCCTATTCCTGCCGAAATCGTATTTTTTATTCTCTGATACGTTTCGTGACTTGCTGCATAAATATTTCCATAAACAAACCAGAGAGATTTTAAAGTGGTATCTGTTGTATGTCCAACACAATAAATTAAATCTTTTTCAGTCCAGTCTTCACAGTTTTTGCAATTTTGTGTAATCATTGGACTTAAAGAATTAATATTTGACTTTGGATAAGAACTATTTAAAGCCAAATCACTATTTGCGCTTTGTGTTTTCTTAACTTCAATGGCATCTCCTCCTTTTATCATAATATCAGGTGGATTATTTTGACTACCAAGCCATGAAAATTTTTCATTAAATAATTTCATTCGCTCTTTTTCATCATTTATATGAAAAGAGTTTGCAAACGCATCTTTGATATAGTTTTCCAAAGCATCTCCTACACTATTTGCTCTGTTTCTACCTGTATAAAATGATTTGATTTCAAAAATAGGATTTTGAACAATAGTATAAATTGCCTCTAAAATATTTGTCATGCTGTTAGTTTTTCTTGTTGAATAAAATTATTTTTCTGATTACTCAGTATTTGTTCTTTTATGCTCTTAGCCAAAAAATAAGCTAAATTCACAGGAACAGCATTTCCAATCATTTTATAACCTGCTGCTACTTTTTTATAATAAAAGACAAAATCATCTGGAAAGGTCTGAATTCTTGCACATTCTCTAACACTTAATCTTCTGTATAAATGTTCGTAGTTGGGAACAAAAATACGCACATCTTTTTCTACCAATTCCATTTTTGGAGCTTGTGGGTGAATAGGCGCATGTCGTCCTCCTGCTTGAATGGTAAAAGATTGTTCACTCCAATCTCGCACTCGGTTTCTTGACATAAACATAGTTGAAAAGCCTCCTATCATATATTCGTGGTTCGGAATTTTGCAGCTATCACCATTTGTATTATTGAACTCTAAAGCTGGTAAAACATTGCTTTGCAAATCTGAAATAGCCGTTTCTAAAGTTACTTTTTCAAAATTTTCATTCGGAAATTTATACTTAAAATTTAAGTCTTTTCTTATACCAATAAAAAAAACTCGTTTTCTATCCTGTGGAACATTATAATCAGAAGCGTTGAGCATTTTGAAAGATAACTCATAACCCAAACCAGCATTTCTAAATAATTCTTTAATTCCTTCTAAGGCTTGGTTATGTTTTGAAATAAGCATTCCACTAACATTTTCAGCTAAGAAAAACTTGGGTTGCTTTTCTTCTAATATTTGGATAAAATCATAAAATAATTGTCCTCTTTTATCTTTTATTCCTCTTGCTTTTCCTGCTTCACTCCAACTCTGACAAGGAGGTCCTCCAATAATCCCATCACAATCAGGAACTTCATTAGCAGGAATATCTACAATACTTCTCTTGTCAAGAAAAGTGTTAGAATGATTTTTTTGATAGGTTTCCCAAATTTCTTTATCATATTCATTTGCCCAAATTACATCAAAACCTGCTTTTTGAAACCCTAAATCTAACCCTCCTGCACCTGCAAAAAATGAAACTATTTTCATTGTATATTATTTTTCTTTATCTAAACTAATAAAAAGTAATTTTTATACAAATATAAGATTTTTGTGAGGGAAATTAAAGACAATTTTTACTCTTTCCCATTCTCAATATCTCAAACTAGTAACTCTGACCATAAAAAAAGGCATTTTCCTCAAAAGAAGAAAATGCCTTTTAGTATTTCTAATTTGTCCTAAATTTTAAATTCTCATTTAATTTTTAGGTTTCTGTTATTTAGTTAGGGTAATAGCACTTTATTAATTACGTGAACGATACCATTTGTACCTTGTACATCAGTCAGAACAACTTTTGCAGAAGAATTTGCTCCCACTAAAGTTACTACTCCCTCAGCAATACTTACTTCTACGTTACCATTCAGTGTAGTAATAGTTTGTGCGTCTGATAAATCACTTGCAGCTAAGTTTTCACTGGCTACATGATGTTGTAATATACCTGTAAGGGTCGGCACATCAATCTCATCTATTCCATTTATACCCAAAGCAATGTATAAAGAATCAAAAGCTGCGTTAGTCGGTGCAAAAACAGTAATTGGATTAGCTGTTGCTACAGTTGTCGCCAAATCTGCACGCAAAACAGCAGCTACCAATTCGGTAAATCCACCATTTTGTTGAGCTAATTCTACTACATTTGGAGGCATAAGTACATTATCAATAACGTGAATAACACCATTATCAGCATCCATATCAGCTTGTGTAACACTAATATTTTGTGTTCCATTTAGTTTCACACCATCTGTTCCATCTACAAGCAAAGAAACTGTTTCATCAGTTCTTCCCTCAAAAGTTGCAGGACTTAATGTAGAAACATAAAAAGGACTTTGAGATAAATCAGCAGCCATTTGTTTAGTTCCAAGTACGTGATACAACAAGATATTTGAAAGATTAGGGCTATTCAATAAATCTTCTGTCGAATTAATATCAGCATTTGCAGCAATAAAAGCCTCAAAAGCAGCATTAGTAGGCGCAAAAACAGTAAGATTTGCATCTGCATTAGCTACTGCGCTCGTAAGATTGGCAGCTTGTAAAGCCTGCAACAAAATACTAAAGTTTGTATCTGCTGTTACAATGTCAGCAATTGTATTAGTTTCTTCAGTTGGAGGAACTAAAACTTTATTGATTACATGAACTACTCCATTTGAAGCCGAAATGTCAGCTTGTGTAACCTGTGTATCTTCATTCAATGTAATGGTACTTCCATCTACAGTTACTTCAATAGAAGCATCTGTATTAAGAGTAGCTAACGTACCAGCATTGATTTGTGAAGATGTAAGTGTTCCATTTGCTACATGATAAAGCAAAATAGGAGTTAGGGTTGCTACATCAATATCAGCAATTCCATCCACACCAAGTTCAGTAAAAAGAGCCTCAAAAGCAGCATTAGTAGGCGCAAAAACAGTATATGCTGTTGTTCCGTCTAACGTAGAAACCAAATCTGCTTTTTGAAGAGCTTCTACCAAAATACTAAAATCTGGATTTCCAGTAGCAATTCCTACAATAGAAGGTGTTTCAGGTTCTAAAGTAAAATCACTAGGAACAAGAACTTTATCAATCGTATGAATAACACCGTTTTTTGTATCAGTATCAGCAGCAGTCACGTTGGCATCATTTACCATAATAGCATTTCCATTTACCGAAATACTTAGTGATTCACCTGAATTTAGAGTTGGAAGAGTAGCACCATCTGTAAAAGTACTGCTCTTTCTATCGCCTGATACAACATGATAGGTCAAAATTTCAGTTAGTTGCTCTTTTGTCAGTTCTTCTAAAGTAACTCCTTGCTCAACAAGAAAAGCACTAAAGGCTGTATTTGTAGGAGCAAAAACAGTATATTCTGTTGTTCCTTCAAAAGTAGATACAAGTTCAGCTTTTTGAAGAGCTGCTAAAAGTGAAGAGAAATCGGACTCAGCAGCTACCACTTGAGCAATGGTATTAGTTGGAGTAGGATCAGGATCAGGATCGTCATCATCGTCAGAACAAGAACTAAGTACAATGCTAAATGACAATCCAATTGTCAAGCACAGAATAAAAATACGAAAAGTGTCATTAAACGAGTTTAAAATTGACTTTTTCATAAAATAAGGTTTAAAAAATAAATGTTTTGTTTATGCAACTTAGTTGCAATAAAATTTATAAATAATTATATTATCTGTAGATAATTATTTATAAGAAAACATATAAAATAAATATTTAAATTAATTAATTATAACATTCGGAAGTATATAATTTATAAAATTCACTATTACTAACAGTATATTAATTTAATTGTTTTCTTTATTTTGTTAAATTTTGCTAGGTTGTTGTTGTTAGTGTAATTACTCAAGAAAAAATTCTGTCACAAAGACAAGAAAATTTTGTTGAAATCTTTTGTTTTGATAATCAAAAAATGATATTTGGTCTAACAAAGAAAATAATTAGGAAAAATATACTACAAATGAAATAACATAAGAAATCAGTCAATCAGAATCAGTTTTAGAAGTATATCTATTGAACTGTCCGATAATTGGAGGTTTATTAATCAGTTGAATTATAACTTCGCTCATTTATCAATTCTACTTCTCAAGAAGGTTGAGTAGGCATTTTCAGAACTATTTTGGACTACCGAAAAACTACTTACAAAGTAGAAATTAACACATGCAAACGATTATGAAAATCAGAATCATATTTTGATTGTCCTCCTATCATTTCCTTTTTTAGCTTTGAAATTTCGTGATTTGAAACTTTTATATTGTCCAAATATTCAAAGAAATCTCTATAATCTGCTTGTTCTATAAAATAGCGAAGTTTACTTTTTTCGTTTTCTCCTATTTTAATGGTTTCTACAATTCCATCTAAAAGCATAACAATTTCTATATTTTCATCACTATTGACACATTGCTTTAGTTTTGTTCCTCGTTCTTGTGATTTTTTCAATTTATCATAGTTGAAAAAATGAGGTTTTGAAGCATCTTTACAATCCACACAAACACAAGGAATTTTCTGAAAAATCTCTAGCTCTTCAAACTTGCTATGAATATGGTCTATATTTCTGCGAATGATAGCTAAAAGTTTATCAGCTTGTTTTCCCCAAACTTCTATTTTTATTGTTTTTGGATTTTCTACTTCATTCAAAATTACTTTTGCAAACGTTTCTTTTTTATTAGCTTCCAAAACAAGCACAACGCCATTTTTCCAAAAATACTCTTTAAAAATATTTTCGTGCAGACGACAAATAAAACGACTCAAAATTCCCTTTGGCATAAAAGGATAATGATATTCAAAACGCAAATATTTAGTTTTTTCGTTTTCAAAAGTAGGTTTTATTTCTGCTACACCTATTGGTTCTTCTACTGGCAAACCTTCAGGAACGATATATACATCGGCTTCATTGAGCTTAAAAATGAGTTCGAACTTCTCTATTAGATTTATCAAAAACTCATGCTTTTCATCAAAACGCTCATCACTCCAAATCGTATCCAAATTATCAAAATCAAAACGTCCGTTTGTTACTTTTTTGGTGTCTAAAAGCAAATAAGCTGCATCAGTTACCCATTCTGAATTGAGAACAACAGTATTTTTTAATCTTGCTTCTTCCGAGAAATGAAGTACAGAACCAATGTTATGAAGTTGGTCGCTCAAAAATGACGCATCTTCTTTTGAAACTGTATGTTTTTCACAGACTTTCAAATAGTCTTTGTAGCTAATATAATCAGTTTCTTTACTCATTTCTACAAGCTCATCACGTACAGCAACTCTGTATTTATTCCAAATTTCTCTAGTGTGTGGAAGCTGCAAAAGCTGGTTTTGTATCTCTGTTCGTAGCGCATCAATGCCTGTACCTTCCTTACAAGACGTTTTATAAAAACCCACAATATTAGGAAACTGTTCTTTCCATTGTTTTTGATTTACTTCGCTTACTATTTCATCTATTTTATTTTGAACGACCAAAATAGGCGCATTTTTGGAAAGTAGCGATACAATACGCAGCCAATACGCAAATTTTGATTGATCTTCTCCCTTACGAGTTTCCCATACAAAAACATAAATTGAATTTTTGGTAAGAAAAAACTGATGTGTGCCATAGTTTATTTCCTGTCCTGCAAAATCCCAAATATGAGCTATAAAATCTATTTTTTGTTCTTCTCGCTTACAATCTACTAACTGCCAAGGTTTTATACGAATACCTTTTGTAAACTTTCTACCTCCTTCAAATTTATATTCTGTTTCACTTAATGCTTCTGAAAGCTCTGTTTTTCCTACTTCTCCTACTCCTACAAAAATTAGTTTGGCTTCATTGAGTTCTTTTCGGTCTTCTTCTTTTTCTATAGATTTTAGGTAGTTTTTTACTTCTTCTAATACATTTTCATCTTTATCAAATATTTCTTTTGGGATATTTTTTATTGGGTTATCTTTCAAATATAATTCTTTTAGATTATCAAAATTATCTAGAAAAGAAATAGGAATATAATCTATTCTGTTGCTTGATAAATCTAATTTTGAAATGCTAGATAGTTTAAGTAGAGAATCTACTTTATCTATTTCATTATAAGCTAAACTTACATTTTTTAAATATTTTAGATCTTCTAAAAAAGAGATGTCTTTTAAATTGTTAAGCTCCAAGCTTATACTTTCTAATTTATCATGATTTTTGATGAATTCAACATCTTCTATATTTGTAAAGCTTATTTTAAGTTTTTTAAGGTTTTTATTTTTTCTTATAAAAAGAGATATTGTACTAGCATTTTTACCAATACTAAGTTCTTCTATTTTTTTTAATTTACTCAAGAACATGCTATCTTTTATATCGTTTTCTGTAATATCAAGAACTTTTAAAGTATGTAAATTAGATAGGACTGCAATATTATTTACAGGATTATGAGCAATATTTAATTGTTTTATGTTGCTTAACCCTTTTAATACAGATATATCCTCAATTTCATTCAAACCTAAATCTAATAACTTGATTTTGATTAATTTTTGCAGAGGAAAAATATTCTTTATGCTATTAACTGCTAAATTGAGATCTTCTATATTTTTTAATTCTTCTAATGGAGCAATATTATTTATTTGGTTGTGAGCCATATGGACTTTTCTCAATAATTTTAAATTGCTTAAAGGAGAAATATCGCATATATTATTTAATGTTAGATCAATTTCTTCTAATTTTGTTAACCCTTTTAAGAAATTAATATCTTCAATGCTTCCAATAATTAGAGAAAGGTTCTTTAGTTCATTCAAACATTCTATTACTTCATAATTAATAATCCTTCCGTTAAATCCAATACTACAACCTAAAGAAAGAACTTCAATTTTTTTTAAACCTTCTAAGAAACGAATATTTAATACTTTATTATTGGTACAATACAATTGTTCTAATCCTGAATGTTTTTTTAAAAAAGAGTAGTTCAACACAGGGTTAGAACTGATGTCTAGACCTTTCAATCCATTGATATTGGATAAGGCTGAAAAATCTTTTATTCTATTTGATTCAAAATTAATTTGTTCTAACCAATTAAGATTTTGAATAAATGAAATATCTGATAGTTCATTTTCTGATATATCAATGAATTTCAAATGTTTAGCATTACATAGTTCGTGTAAAATACTTTCTGTCCCTTTGAGTCCAAACCCAGACAAATCTAATTCAACCTTTTTGTTTGTCAAATTCTCTTCAATACGTCTTTCAACTTCTTTTATATTATCATCCATTTTCTTATTCCTTTAAGTAGTTAAGTAAAACCGAATATAGTTATTTTTTCTTTTTTGGTAATGGAAGAAGGAACTATTTTTTGTGGTTTTTTATCCTCAACGACGCTTTTAAGCTCGTTGACGGTTGGAGGAATAGTAAAAATTAACCGTCGTTGAGGCGGTGTCGTCAACGAGGATTTAATAAAAAAAACGAACGGCTTATATAAAAGTAAACCGTTCGTAATTTTTAATTTTTAATCCGTAATTCTGCTTTACGAAATCACTCCCAATTCTTTTCCTACTTTCGTAAAAGCTGCGATAGCTTTATCCAAATGCTCACGCTCATGCAGAGCTGAAATCTGAACACGAATACGAGCTTTTCCTTTAGGAACAACGGGATAATAAAAACCAATTACATAAATTCCTTCTTCCAAAAGTCGTTCGGCAAATTTTTGAGAAAGTGGCGCATCATAAAGCATCACAGGAACAATTGGATGTTCGCCTTTTACAATATCAAAACCTGCTGCACTCATTTTTTCTCTAAAATATTTTGTACTTTCTTCTAGCTTATCTCTAAGCTGCGTAGATTCCATCAAGACATTCAAAACTTCAATAGAAGCACCCACAATCGGTGGTGCAACCGTATTTGAAAATAAATAAGGACGAGAACGTTGGCGAAGCATTTCTACAATTTCCTTTTTGGCTGCCGTAAATCCACCTGAAGCACCTCCAAGAGCTTTTCCATATGTTCCTGTAATGATGTCAATTCTACCCATTACATTTCTGTACTCGTGTGTTCCTCGTCCTGTTTTTCCAATAAAACCAGACGAATGACATTCATCTACCATAACTAGAGCCTTATATTTATCAGCCAAATCACAGATTTTATCTAGTTGTGCAATTGTTCCGTCCATTGAAAAAACACCATCTGTAACAATCATTTTTTGAACTGCGCCTGCTGCATCGGCATCTTGAAGTTGTTTTTCAAGGTCTGCCATGTTATTATGTTCGTAACGAAAACGCTTTGCTTTACACAAACGAACGCCATCAATAATAGAAGCGTGATTCAAGGCATCTGAAATAATAGCATCGTCTGCTCCCAAAAGAGGCTCAAAAACTCCACCGTTTGCATCAAAAGCTGCTGCATACAAGATACAGTCTTCTGTTCCCAAAAATTCGGCTGTTTTGCGTTCTAATTCTTTGTGTAAATCTTGTGTTCCACAAATAAAACGAACCGATGAAAGTCCAAAGCCATGTGTATCAATAGCTTTTTTTGCAGCTTCCAAAACACGAGGGTTTGAAGAAAGTCCTAAATAATTATTTGCACAAAAATTGATTACCTCGCCTGTGCTTTGCGTTTTGATGGCTGCTGATTGTGGCGTTGTGATGATGCGTTCTTTTTTATAAAGTCCTGCATCTTTTATTTCTTGTAATTCCTTTTCTAAAAAAGGTTGAAGTGTGTCGTACATGAGTTTTTAGTTGGGTTAAAGTGAAGTAGCTAATGCTTTCTAAGTATTGTAAGAAAATAATTTATTGAATTTTTTTTATGATACTTTGGAAGCTGTCAGCTACTTTTGATTCAAATTTAGTGATTTTTGGAGTTTTTTTGTGTATCAATTTTCAAATTATATTTTTTATAAAAAGAGAAACAACTTTTACTTATTTTCGTTTAAGGTTAGAAAGTATAACAGACTTCCTAGTCTGTTAAAAAACAGTATTTTACAATGCAACAGACAGGGATGTCTGTTATACATTATTTTTTAAACTAAATCTTTTAGATAAAATGACTGGAGGTTATATATTAATAATTGTTGTAGGTCTGATAAGCATGGGCGTACAATATATGTTTAGAAATCGCTTTAAAAAATATTCTCAAACTCCTTTAGCTTCCAATATGAGTGGAGCAGAAGTAGCTCAAAGAATGCTAAACGACAATGGAATAAGAGGCGTAAAAATTCTTTCTGTAGCTGGTAGACTTACTGACCACTATAATCCAAGTGATAAAACAGTAAATTTAAGTGAAGCTGTTTATCATGGTCGTAATGCTGCTGCTGTTGCTGTAGCTGCTCACGAATGTGGACATGCTGTTCAGGATGCAAAAGCGTATGCTTTTTTAGGTTTTCGTTCGGCGATGGTTCCAGTTCTGAATATAACAAATCGGTTTACTCCTTTTTTATTAATGATTGGAATTGGTCTTTTATTTTTTGCTAATATCCCCTATGTTTTGGCTGCTGGTGTTTTAGCTTTAGCTGTTTCTACACTTTTTAGTTTTATTACTTTACCAGTTGAATTTGATGCTAGTAGAAGAGCTTTAAAATGGATAAAAGATGAAAATATAGTCAATCCACAAGAATATTCGATGGCAAAAGGCGCACTCTCTTGGGCTGCCATGACGTATGTAGTAGCTGCACTAAGTTCTTTAGCAACATTACTTTATTATGGTTCAATGCTGATGGGAAGAAGAGACTAATTTGGTTTACACTACTTTAATCATTATTTAAAGCCCTAAATTTCTCAATGATTCTTAGGGTTTTGTTTTTTCAAAAATTCTAACTAAACAAAAAAAAACAGGTTGAATAATGAATAGAATTATGCTATGTTTGTAGATAGCGACTTTTAGAATATATAATTTTTGTAAATTTGTCGTTTAATATATCTAAACTCATTATACATTTAATTTCATAGGCATGACGATAAAAGAAAAAGGAGGCTATCAATATATAGATGAAGGAGAAGGAGAAGTGCTTTTGCTTCTACATGGACTTTTTGGTGAGATGAGTAATTGGGAGGGCGTAGTAGCTCATTTTTCCAAAAATTACAGAGTCTTGATTCCGATGATGCCTATTTATACTATTTCTTTGCGAAAGGCGCATTTAGAAGGACTTATAGATTTTGTAGAAGGTTTTGTACAAATGGAAGACTTAAAAGATATGACTTTGGTAGGAAATTCTTTAGGAGGACATTTGGCTCTTATTTTTATGCTTCGCAACAAAGAAATATCTAAAAGAA
Organism: Bernardetia sp. MNP-M8; assembly: GCF_037126285.1. Lineage (NCBI taxonomy): Bacteria > Pseudomonadati > Bacteroidota > Cytophagia > Cytophagales > Bernardetiaceae > Bernardetia > Bernardetia sp. MNP-M8. The sequence continues at coordinate 430,252 of NZ_CP147012.1, read as the reverse complement.
TGGTCTTGACAGGTAGTTCAGGACTTTTTGAAAATGGTATGGGAGGCTCTTTTCCTAAGCGTGGAAGCTACGAGTATATCAAAGAAAAAGTACAATATACCTTCCACGACCCAAAAGTTGCAACGAAAGAGCTAGTAGATGACGTATTTGAAGTAACAAACAATAATGCAAAATGCTTACGAATGATTACGATTGCTCGTTCGGCACAACGCAACAACATGGCTAAAGAAATTCCACAAATAAATATTCCTACTCTTTTGGTTTGGGGACTCAATGATACAATTACACCACCTTTAGTAGCTCATGAATTTCATAGGCTTTTAAGAAATAGTGAACTTCGTTTTATTGATAAATGTGGACATGCACCTATGATGGAACATTCAGCTATTTTCAATGCGTACTTTGATGAGTTTTTAAGAAAAAATCCATTAGAAAAAACAGCTACATTAGTTTAATTTTTCGTTAAAATAATTGCATAGAGTTAAGAATAAAAATAGTGGATGGATTTGAAATAGACTAAAAAATAAAAATCAATATAAAACGAAACATAAAAAGTGAACATTTTTTTACTAAAAATAATTTGAATAAGCTATTTAACTAAAAATAATAGCTTTTCTAAATAAATTAGCATACAAATTGTTATTCTATATAGTAGCAAAATAGTTGTGTTTTGTTTTTTATAAACTTTCAATTTCCAAATAAATTGAAGTAAAATTAATAAAAAGCCATTTTTGCTAGTATTGCCTTATTCAAAAAACAACCACTATGACCGATACATATAATACTACTACTTCTATTATGGTCGCTGCTGACCTTATAAATGAAATGATTCCTCCATTAAAAAGTCAGGACAGTGTCAAAAAGGCTCTTAATTGGATGGATGCGTTCAGAATTACGCAGCTACCTATCGTTGAAAATAATGTTTATAAAGGCATTATTACAGAAGATATGCTCTACGAAATCAACAATCCAGATGCAACTATTGATGCTATCGAACCTTTATATGAAGATGTTTTTGTAGGAGAAGACCAACATTTTTATGATGTTATGCGACTAGCAACTGACCATAATTTACGCATTATTGCTGTTGTAGACTTAAGTAACATTTTTGTAGGTGTGATTACGGTAAGAGATACCCTAGCAGCCTTTGCACGTACTTTTGCTAACCAAAGTGCAGGTGCAATACTTGTTATGTCAATGAATTACAGAGATTATTCTTTGGCGCATATTAGTCGATTGATAGAAGAAAATAACACCAAAATTTTGAGTAGTTATGTAGACACAGATCCCTATGATAGCAACCTTATCAAACTTACTCTAAAATTAGATAAAACGGAGCTTACACCTATTTTAGCAACTTTAGAGCGTTTCGAATATCGTGTTATTGCTAAGTTCCAAGAAAATCCAGATGCAGATATTCAAAAAGAACGTTTAGATATGTTCTTTAGATATTTTGATATTTAATTTTCAAAGCTATAAAACCTATAAGGTTTCTGAAAACCTTATAGGTTTATTGTTTTAATTATAAAAAGCATTTTTCGAAAAAAGAAAAATGCTTTTCTTGTTTTAAAAAACTGTACTGAATTATTCATTATACCAATCATTCCTTTATTTATTCTATGAATTTAATTAAATCAAATCTACTCTTTGTAGTCTTATTTACCTTTACTTTTTTTTCTACTTTGTCAGTTTTTGCAGACAATGACAAACACCAATACGCAGATTATGACTGGGAAGAAAACAGAAAGAGAAATGAAGTTCCTTCACACTTAGAAAACGGAGGTTCAGTTGTTTTTTTAGATAAAAATATGATAGAATATTTTTATTTAGCAGACGAAGAAAAAGTAATTCTGTATAAAACACATCACGTAATTCGTTGGCTCGGAAGTACAGATGCTGTTGAACGTTATAATGCTATCTTCATTCCGTTGGGAGAAGGAACACTAGAAAAACTAAAAGTGCGTTCTATTTCTCCAGATGGTAAAGTAGTTATTTCTGACCAAAATAATTTGAAAGAAATAAAAGATGAAGAATCTGGGCGTGGTTATAAAATGTTTGCCATCGAAGGAATAGAAAAGGGAAGCGAAATTGAATATTTTTATACAACTAAAGAACCTATTTTTGGTGGAAATCAAGAAGGAAGAGAATATATGCAAAGTAGTACACCTACTAAAAATATTTCTTTTGAACTTATCAGTCCTTCTTTTTTAGATTTTGAAGTAAAAAGTTATAACGGTTTAGCTGATGCAGAACTTATAGAAGATACCAAAAATGAAAAGCGAATTCAACGTATAGAAGTAGATAGCATTGCACCTCTGAATGGAGAACCTTTTGCGTATGCAGATCCAAATAAAATGAGAGTAGATTATAAATTAGCTTATAATTTGGCTACTAGTTCTCGCCAACGCTTTTATACTTTTACGGACGCAGCTAGACAAATTTATAGTGTCTTTTGTCAAACAAGAGATAAAAAAGAACTAAAATCACTCAAAAAAATCTACAAAGAAGTAGAAATAAAGGATAAAGATACAGAAGAAACACGTATTCGCAAGATTGAAAATTACTTGAAAGTAAAGATTCAAGGAACAGAATCTCCTGCTGCTGATTTTTCGAATATAGAAGAAATTGAGAAAACAAAAATTGCTAATGAACGAGGTTTAGTTCGTCTTTTTACTACAATGTTAGAATTGGCTGAAGTGCCTTATGAACTTGTTTTGACTTCTGATAGAAGTGAAGTCAGATTTGATGGCGATTTTGATTATTGGGGAAATATGCGAGAGTTTTTGATTTATTTTCCAAATACAAAAAAATACCTTGTACCTGCTGTTCCTTTATATCGTTATGGAATTGTACCTGATACATGGACAGCTACTGACGGACTTTTTATTCGTAAAATGAAAGTAGGAGATGAAGTATTTGGATTGGGAACAGTCAGAGAAATAGAACCCCTAGAAGGCGACCAAAATTTCAGTAATATCAATCTTAAAATGAAATTTAATGAAGATATGGATGCCGTAGAAGCTAAACTTAAATATGGCTTTGGTGGACTTTCGGCTGTGGGGCTTCAACCAATTATTCCTTATCTATCAGAAGAAAAACGTACTGAAATGATAGAAAATGTTTTGAGAGGGCTTTCAGCAGATGCAGAGTTTGAAGATATTAAATTAGAAAATGAATTAATGAATACAGACCTTTTAGAAAACGAGTTTGCTATCAAAACCAATTTTTCGTCTAAATCATGGATAGAAAAAGCAGGTAATAAATATCTTTTCACCATTGGAAAATGTATAGGACCTCAATCAGAACTTTATCAAGAAAAAGAAAGAAAACTAGCTGTAGAAAATGGACACAACAGAATCTACAAAAGAAAACTAACTTTTGAAGTTCCAGAAGGTTACAAAGTCAAAAATATAGATGATTTGAAGTTAAACGTTGTTTTTGATAAGCCAAATCAAGAAGGAGATAAGAAAAACTGTGGTTTTATTTCTAATTACAAACAAGAAGGAAATACCATAACAGTTGATATTTTTGAATACTATTATGAAATTTATCTTCCTTTAGAGGACTTTGAAGATTATAGAAAAGTAATCAATGCAGCAGCCGATTTTAATAAAATTGTATTGGTTTTAGAGAAAGCATAAGTATTTCCTAAACGTTGTGATTTATCAGTTGAATCCAAAAAAGCAAAAGCCTTCGTTTCTAATTTATAGAAATGAAGGCTTTTTTGATGCAATTTATAAAATATATGGCTCTTCCGACTTTTTAGCGAAACATAGTGTGTTCAACTCCCTAGAGTTGAACGAAACGCTTCCTCAGAAGCGTGATTTAAGCAATATCACGCTTCTGAGGAAGCGTTTCGTTCGTTTTTGAGAACGGTGTAACCCTCAGCGAAGCTAAATCACTTCCTAATGATGTCTATATGTAGTATTGTAAATTTAAAGTAAAATAAATTTTATCTTTTTTATAATTTCTAAAATTTCTAAAATCTCTTCTGAATTTTCCAAATTCTCCAAAACAAAAACCAAGAAAATAGCATTAAGAGCTTATAAAAGCTATTGTAAAATATAAATACCTCAAAATGAATGTCTTATGAACTCTTAATTTTATTAAATTCTCAAATTTCCAAATCTGCGTTTGGTTTGTTAAATTTGTAAGAACACAAAATACTATTTTCCTCGTTGACGGTTTCATTTGAAACTCAACGACGGTTAAGATAAGAATACAAAAAAATAAACACACATATAAAATCTATAAAAAATAAGCCACCTAAAGTTATGCAAACAAAAGAAACGCTGAAAGAATCGACTCCTAAAAATACAAACTCGTCTACAAACCAAAATACAAGTTTTGACCCTAACGATGTTTTAAAATATTATCGAATTGGGTGGGAAAGCCGAAATGCCAGTTTATTAGGACGAAAGGAAGTTTTTGCAGGAAAAGCCAAGTTCGGAATTTTTGGAGATGGAAAAGAAGTTCCACAGATTGCAATGGCAAAAGCGTTTCAAAAAGGAGATTTTCGTTCGGGATATTACCGTGACCAAACCTTTATGTTGGCATTAGAAGAAATTACTTTAGAGCAATATTTTGCACAGCTTTATGCTCACACAGACCTAGAAGTAGAGCCTGCATCAGCAGGAAGACAAATGAACGGACACTTTGCTACTCGTTCAATAGATGAAAATGGTAATTGGAAAAACTTAACTGAGCAATACAACTCTAGTGCAGATATTTCTCCAACAGCAGGACAAATGCCTCGTTTGGTTGGTTTGGCTTTGGCTTCAAAAACATATCGTCAAAATGCTGATATTTTATCAGAATATACAAACTTCTCTAAAAATGGAAATGAAATTGCCTTTGGAACAATTGGCGATGCTTCTACCTCAGAAGGTCTTTTTTGGGAAGCTATTAATGCAATGGGTGTTTTGCAAGTTCCTGTTTTAATGTCTGTTTGGGATGACGGATATGGAATTTCTGTTCCTAAAAAATATCAAACTACAAAGGAAAGTATTTCGGATGTCTTGGCAGGTTTTCAAAGAGATGAAAATAACAAAGGTTACGAAATTATTAAAGTAAAAGCGTGGGATTATGCAGAATTGTGTAGAGTTTATGCAAAAGCAGCTCATCTTTGTCGAACTGAACATCAGCCTGTTTTGATTCATGTAGAAGAAGTTACACAACCACAAGGACACTCTACTTCGGGTTCGCATACTCGTTATAAGCCAAAAGAACGCTTAGAGTTTGAAAAAGAATTTGATTGTTTGGTGCAAATGCGTAAATGGATTTTAGAAGAAGGCATTGCAAACGAAGAAGAATTAGATGAAATAGAAAAAACATCATTTGCTAGAGCTAGAGATGCAAGAAATTATGCTTGGAAAGCCTTCAATGAAGCTATGAAAGCAGACCAAGATGAAGCATTAAATTTATTAGAAAAAGGCGCAAATCAGTCTTTAAATAATACTGTCAAAAATGAATTATTAGAAATTCATTCGACATTAAAAACTACACTCAATGCTATGCGTTTGGATACAATCAAAGCCGTAAAAGCAGCTTTGAGAACATTGAAAAATGAATTAGAAAATCCGATTCGTGTAGATTTAAAATTATTTTTAGACAGAACAAAAGAAGAAAATTACGACCGTTATAATTCTCATTTGCATTCTGAAACTGAGCTTTCAGCTTTAAAAGTAGAAGAAATAAAGCCAACATATAGCGATGAGAGTCCAGTAGTTGATGGTAGAGAAGTTTTACAATCTTGTTTTATAAAAGCATTTGAAAATAATCCTTTAGTTGTTGCTTTTGGAGAAGATGTAGGAAGAATTGGTGATGTAAATCAAGCCTTTGCAGGTCTGCAAGAGCAGTTTGGAGAAAGCAGAATTACTGATACAGGTATTCGTGAAGCTACTATTATGGGACAAGGAATTGGAATGGCAATGCGTGGATTGCGTCCGATTGCGGAAATTCAGTATTTAGATTATTTACTATACGGCTTACAGATTTTGTCTGATGATTTGGCTTGTTTGCGTTACCGTACAAAAGCAGGACAAAAAGCACCATTGATTATTCGTACTCGTGGACATCGTTTAGAAGGCGTTTGGCATGCAGGTTCGCCTATCGGAACTATCTTGGGTGCATTGCGTGGAATTTATGTTTTAGTTCCTCGTAATATGACACAAGCAGCAGGTTTTTACAATACGATGCTCAAATCTGACGACCCTGCACTTATTATTGAATGTCTGAATGGTTACCGTTTGAAGGAAACAACACCTGATAATGTAGGAGAATTTACTGTTCCTTTAGGTGTTCCAGAAATTTTGAGAGAAGGTAGTGATGTTACTGTTGTTACCTATGGTTCTATGTGTAGAATTGTGATGGAATCAGCCGAGCAGTTAGAAAAATTAGGTGTAAATATTGAAGTTATTGATGTTCAGACTTTACTTCCTTTTGATCGTCATCATGCCATTTTGGAATCTATCAAAAAGACCAATCGTGTTATTTTTGCAGATGAAGATGTATCAGGTGGAGGGACAGCTTATATGATGCAAAAAGTTTTAGATGAACAAAATGCGTATCGTTTCTTAGATTCTAAGCCAGTTTGTATATCAGCTCGTGACCACCGTCCTGCGTATGCAACAGATGGAGATTATTTCTCTAAACCTAATCCAGAAGACATTACAGAAGCTGCTTATAATTTGATGCATGAGTTTAATCCAGAACAGTTTCCTGAATTGTATTAAGAATTAATTTTTTAGATTGATTTTTGTGTATTTTAATTTTAAAACTAAGTAGCTTATATAAATTTATGAGCTACTTATTTTTTCAAAGGTTGAACTGCAAAACTTTAATTTTTTAATTATGGTTAGGGTTATAGATTTTAAATAAACTTATACCTCATGAATACTGCACCATTAGAATTAGATAATTTGTCAAGAACTATCATAGCCTTGTTTTCTGAAAAGAATGCACATAATTTTCTTAAAAAGTCTTTGATAATAATCTTCTCTCCTGTCTTATATGTAGCTTTTTGGATAATTGCTTTATTTGTATATTTCTTGATACGTGAAGTCTATTCCCAAAAAGTTAGCTTTACAAATGCAGAGGAGTACAGAAAAAGTCGAATTGCTTATGATGAAACATTAATTGGAGTTGAAGAATTTGAAGCTAACTTTAACTTGATAAAAAGAAAAAATAGAATATGGTATTTTATTTTCTATCCTATGAAAGTAATGTTCTACTTTCCTTCTAAATGGTACTGTAAAAAAGTCAAAAAAGAATTCGAAAAATTAGATAGACCAACAAAAGAAGGAGATATATTTGAAACTATTACAGAACAGGAAATGTGGGAAGAAAGACCTTCTGCTTATGAATACAGAATATAAGTTATGTTTAATACTCCCTACAAGTTCAATTATTTAGGACATACTAAAACTCCTACCGAACCTTACAACAAATTACATAAATTTGCTTTTAAGTGTCGTTTTAATAATCGATATATCATCCGAGTAGAAGAGTATGATTACTATATGTTTGTAGTAAAATTTTATCTAAAAAATCACGAACAATCAGATCGAAGATACCAACTTTTGAGTGGTTTTAATGATGTAGCTCGTGTAATTGCCACTAATATTGAAGTAATGTTTTGGCTACTTAACAAAAATGATATTTCTTCATTCGGTTTTGTTGGTGCAAATTCTGAAAATGAAGAAGTCGCAATGTCTAAAAGATTTAAAGTATATAGTAAAATTATGCTTCGATGTTTTTCCCCTAAGTATTTTTCTCATAGAAGATCTTCATCAAATAGTGCTTATCTTTTGCTTAACAATAAGCATTTAGAAACAGAGGAAAATCTAGAACAAACTATAAAAGAACTCTTCATAAAATACTACGATATGTCTTTATAAAACCACTTATTCTCCAAACGAACAAAATAAAAAAAAATGCTATACGATAAAGCCAACGACCACCAAAAGAAAGAAGAATTTATGGATCTTTCTCTTACTCATGCACATACACACATCGGCATGTTTTTAGGATGGATAGTTCAAAATGACCTTGCCAGTGAAGATTTTGAAGATGAAGCAGGTTTGCAAATCAGACATCTTATGCAACGTACTATTTCTTGCTGTATTTTTAGTGAACTTTGGGATGGTGTTATTTCTGATGATATGCTCAATCCAAAAGCCAAAAAATTTACGGATGCCTATTATGCAACTGGAAAATATATTGAAGATTATAGAAAAATTTTTCCTCAACACGATTGCATGTATCTAGTAGAAGACACGTGGCAAAATTATGAAAAAGTAGCCAAAATACTAGATATGCGTTTTTTGGAATGGAAAAATATGAATGCTTAATAATTTGTATACTCATACTATTTTTCTAGTTCAAGCATTGAAACTTGAACTAGAAAAAATATGTTCTACTTCTTAGAAACTGATATATGAACAATTGCAAAAAGTATAATAGAAATAGTTATTCCAAAAAGATTTGCATCCAAATCATAAGGTAATTTCAAGTTTTCTAACTTCTGCATTAAAATCAAAATTAGGGTTGTTGTTCCTCCTCCAATCATTGCTACTAAGGCAGCAGTAGGACTTGGATTTTTGATAAAAAGCATAGCCAAAACAGGTACAAACAAACCTGAAACCATAAAAGCATACGAATAAAGCATCAATTCTAAAACGTTTTGCATGTGCAATGCAAGTACAATTGCAAAAGCACCAATTACAAAAGTAAGGAGTTGAGAAAGAACTAAATTACTTGCCATTTTCTTTTTGAAACGACCAATAATATCTGTCATTAAGTTTCCAGAAGCAGCCATCAAACAGCTATCTGCCGTCGACATAATCGCAGAAAAATAAGCTGAAAGCATAAGTCCCATCAAACCAACAGGAAGCATAGTGCGAAGCAAAAGAGGCAATCCCATTTCAGCATCTAACGGATTAGTTGCAGCCGTCGCCACCGAAAAACCTGCATCAGCAAAAGCTCCTTGTAAATAAGCTACTTTAGCAAACATTCCTAACAAAACACCCATAAAAGCCATAAACGGATATTCGAAAATACCTGCAATTCGCCAAGCACGAATCGCTGTTTTTTCATCTTTTGCTGCATAAATTCGTTGATAAAGTGTCATTCCGACAAACCAAATCGGTACAATCGTAATAAACCAATTTATGACTTGAGAAACCGTAATATTTCCGAAAGATAACATTTGAGCAGGTAAATATTCTCTTATTCCTTCCATTCCACCAACGAAAAAATAACCCATTGGAAGACCAATTCCGACAAGTCCAGTAAGTAAGATAATCCATTGCACTGTATCGGTATAAATTACAGCTTTTATTCCACCAAATACTGTATAAAGAACAGCCACAACGCCCATTGCCCAAACAGCTTGTTCTAATGTAATAGCTGTTGGAAAAGTAGCTGAAGCCAGTTTTGCACCAGCCAAAATCTGACTACTAGAAAAACCTACATAACCAATGAGAGAGATAATTCCTGCAGCCAGTGCCACATCTCTTGTATAATAATGTTCGACAGCTTGTGGAAAACTAAGCAGTTTTTTCTTTCTAGCAATAGGGTAAATTTTTGGAATTAAATAAACAGCACTTAACCATGCCCCCAAAAGACCTGTAAATAACATCCAACTTCCTGCAATTCCTATGGAAAAACCTAGTCCACCTAGTCCAATTGAAAAACCTCCACCTACATCTGTTGCTACTACGGAAAGTCCAATATGTCCTGCTGAAAGTCCTCGCCCACCTACATAATAATCTTCGTCTGATTTGTTGGTACGATAAAAATAGAAACCAATAGCTAAAAGAGCAATAAAGTAAACAATAAAAATACTAATATCTATCCAATGTAAATCCATTAAAACCTGTTTTTGATAAGTCTATAAAATGCAAAATTTTAAAGATAACAAAAATAGAAGGGAAATGCTAGTTTTAGAAGATTTGGATAGATAGCTTATATAACTATCTTTTGAATAACTATTTAGCTCTTTTATTTTTCATACTATACTTCTTACAAAGTCTATATATCTATGATACTCAAAACTTGTAAGATAAACTCATTCTAAATCATCCCTCTAGCCTTCAATTCCATATATTTATTCACTGTATTGACCGATAAATCTTCTGGACGAGTGAGAACCGACTGAATACCATATTTTTTGAGTTCATCTACCATTCTACGTTTTTCTACTAAGAATTTTTGTGCTAGAGTTTGGCTATAAATATCTTCTAACTCAGTTGTGGGAAGGTTTGAATAATCAGTAAGTTCGGTGTTTTGGAAAAAGACAACAACTAAAAGATGTAGTTTATTAAGTCTTCTAAGTGTTGGTAAGTTGCGTTTGAGTGCGCTCATACTCTCAAAATTGGTAAAGAAAATCAAGAGACTTCTACCATTTGTCAGACGACGAACTCCATCATACATCAAATCATAATCAGCTTCTAAAAATTCCGTTTTTTGACGATATAATGATTCCATTATTTTACCTAACTGTCCCGAACGCTGTTCTGCTTTTATTCTTGAATCTAGCGTATTGGAAAAACTAATCAATCCTACTCTATCTCCTTTTTGAAGGATAATATTTGACATTACTAACGTAGAATTAATGGCATAATCTAACAAAGTCATTTCTTCAAAAGGCATTTTCATAACACGACTTTTATCCAAAATCAAATAAATAGGTTGTGAGCGTTCGTCTTCATATTGATTTACCATCAGTTCATTTCTACGACTTGTTGCTTTCCAGTTGATACTTCTAAAATCATCGCCACGAACATAATTTTTTACTTGGTCAAACTCATAACTATGTCCAATTCTGCGAAGTTTGCGAACTCCATTTTGCATACTCAGATTCGAAAACATCATCAATTCATATTTTTTCATCTGCATAACCGACGGATAAACAGCCGTATCGTATTGAGCAGGAACTTGGACACGTCGTTTTAAAAGTCCAATTTGAGTTTTGGCAATGAGATTTATATCTCCAAAATTAAAAATTCCTCTTTCAGTGGGTTTTACGTGATATAATATTTCCTCTGGCTTTTCTTGTTGTAGCTTTGTTGTAATACCAAAATCTCGTACTTGAAGCTGAAAAGGCAATTCATCATAAATTTCTATCTCAACAGGCAAAGGATATTCACTTTTTACAATTAAACGAACAGGATTTGCATCTCCTAAAGAAAGTTTTGGATTCAAAAGGCGTTCGGCTTTTAGTTTCATTTTTGGATGAAAAAGCATAATTCCTTCAGCAGTTGCCAAGACAGCCAAGGCTGCTAACGCAATTTTGGCAATCCATAACAAAGGAGGAAACCAAAAAGCACTAATAAAAAGACAAATACAAGCCGTAATGGCATAAAAAAAGCGATTAGTAAGAAAGGTGTTTTTTATGATTGACCACATTTTTGAATAGGGTTTTGTTATTTTTTCTTTTCTAGTTCAAACGCTTGAACTAGAAATACTTATTATTTTATAATTCTATTGTAACCAAAATCACATCATCAGTTTGTTTGTTTTCTCCTTTCCAATTTAGGAAATTATTTTTCAAAAAGTCATATTGTTCAGAGCAACATAGTTTTGAACTCTCTTCAATATGAGTAATCAGATTTTTTGACATAAACTTACGATTGTTTTCTCCTCCAAATTGGTCTTGATAGCCATCAGAAAACAAAAAGAAACGGTCTTTTTCTTGAAAGTCTAAATAATGTGTTTGAAATTGTTTTTCTTTTTTATAGGTTTTCCCTCCAATAGCAGAAGAAGAACCTTTTATACGCTCTGCTTTTCCATTTCTTACAAAAACTAAAGGCAGTTTTGCACCCGAAAATTCTATTTTTTTGCTTTCTTCATCAATTACTAAAATAGTTGCATCCATTCCATCATTGGTATTTGAAGTTTCTTGATGCAATGATTCTCTGATACTCTTATCCAAAGCATACAAAATTTGAGATGGCTCAGTTAGTTTCTGATCTTCTACAATGGAATTCAAAAGTGTACGTCCCAAAACAGTCATAATTGCTCCTGGTACACCATGTCCTGTACAATCAGCAACAACCACTATTTTTTTATTCTCAATTTTTGTTGTCCACATAAAATCTCCACTCACAATATCACGAGGCATGTAAATGATAAATGATTCTGGAAACATCTCATTGAAATATTCTTTACTGGAAAAAGCATTCTGAATGCGCTGTGCATAATTTATACTTGCCGTAATGTCTTTATTTTTTTCTTCGATAAGATCGTAGGCTTCTTTTAGCTCTACATTTCTCAGACGATAGATTTCTGATTCTTGTTGTGCTTTTTCGGCTTCAAACTGAGTTTCTAAATTTCTTATACGAACTGAATTTTCATCTCCTAAAGCCAACTCTTTTATCTCATTGTATTTTTCTAAATGAAAAAAAGCCTTTTCATAGTTCTTATTTTCTTTATAGGCATTACTAATTAGTAAATGAATTCGGAATAATTTTGCTTTAGCATCTAACTTTTCAGCTTCTTCAATGGCTTTTTTGAGAAAAGTGATAGCTTCTTTTGTATTACTTAGTTCTAAGTGCAGACTTCCAATTTCGGAAAGAGTGGTAACAGCAGCCGTATAAAAGTTATTGTCTAGTCGTATTTTGAGAGCTTCTCCATAGTAATTAAATGCTTTTTTATAGTCTTTTTTAGCAGCATAGATTTTTCCTAAATCATTATAATCTCTAGAAATACTACTTTGATTGTTTTCTTCTATATGCAATTCTAATGCTTTATGAGCCTTTTCTAAAGCTAATTCATACTCTCCTTTAAGGTAGTGTACATTGGCAAGTCCATTTATAATTCTTCCTTTTCCATTATTTTCCTCTATTTTTTCGAAAGCTATATAAGCACGATTATAATACTTTTCAGCTTGTTCATAATCTTTCAAATCAATAAAAAAACCTCCTAAAAGATACGCACTAAAACCAACTGTTCTATCCATTTCGAATTTTTGGGCTAATAAAAACCCTTCTCTAGTAAGTTTTAAGCCCTCATCGTAGTTTCCTATATTCCAATAAGTACTGCCCAAACGCATATAAAGGTCAGCTAAATAGTTACTTTGAATAGTTTCTAAATAATGTTTTGCTTTGGTTAAATATTCTATTGCTTTTTTGCTATCTCCAATAGAACTTTGAAGAAAACCTATACTTGAATATCCGATACCTTTTACTTGATAATTCTCTTTCTCATCCTGTACTTTTTCTATATTTTCTTCAATTAGTTTACCAGCTTCAAAAGATTCATCTATCTTTCCTCTAAAAAATAATTCTTCTACAAAACTAACAGCCAATTTAACAATTTGCTCAGGTTCTTTAGTAGTCGCTAATTCAATATATAGTTGGTCTATTTTTTTCATTTGCTAAATTTATAATCGTGAATTTATAGGTGTACGAGTTGGAATAAATTCTGAATATGATTTTAACTGTTTTTTATGATTTTTTTTGAAATTATTTTTTTAAGTATAACTACCTAAATTTACGTAATTTTGATTCTTAAACAACTTTTTTTAGCATAAAAAGAATAAGAAAACGATGAGTTTACCCAAAATTACGATAATTACGCCTTCTTTTAATCAAGGAAGTTTTATAGAAGAAACAATAAATTCTATCTTATCACAAAATTATCCGAGTTTAGAATACATTATTATAGATGGAAAAAGTACAGACAATACTGTAGAAATTATAAAAAAATATGAAAAATATATTACTTACTGGGAATCAGAAAAAGATAAAGGACAAAGTGAAGCGATAAATAAAGGGATGCGAAAAGCAACAGGAGATATTCTGACTTGGATTTGTAGTGATGATTTATTGTTAGAAAATTCTTTAGAAACAGCAGCCAATCATTTTTTAGAAAATCCAACTGTTTCACTTATTCATGGAAAAACAAAAACATTTGGAGAAGGATATGATGACAAAATAACAGCAGGGTTTCATTCCGATTTGGACATCGATTATTTTACCCACATGGCTTTTCCTCAACCTTCAAGTTTTTTTAAGAGAGAGATATTTGAAAGTCAAAGTTACGTTATATATAATCAAGGTACTGCTCAAAAGAATTTGGTAGATGAATCTTTGCATTATTGTATGGATTATGACTTATTATTACGAACAGCATTAAATTATGAAATTCTGAAAGTAGATGAGCTTTTTTCTGCTTATCGCTTGCACCCAGCCAGCAAAACGGTTAGTGATTGGAGTAAATTTGAGGTAGAAAAAGACAGTGTTTTTTTGAGATTACTCAATACACTCAATACAAAAAAAGAAGCTAGAGAAGGAATAGAGTTTTTAAAAGAATTGGGCATTGAATCTAAAGAAAATTCAGAATCAAATGGAATCTATAATTTTGATAATCAGATAGTTAGTAAAATAGATTTAGACAGAATAATTCAGATGTTTTTATATAGAAAAATTCCTGTTTTGTTTGAAGCTAAAGAATATGAAACGGTTGTTTTGTATTGTGATGCTTTACAGAAAAAATATCCTAATTTCTATAAATCTATGAAGCTGGATTCTATGTATCAGACGAGTAAGTATAATTCATTGTCTTCTTTTGGAAAGTTGGGTTGGAAATTTAAGAAACTACTATGATTTTACTCACTCCAATAATAAAAATTATGTTCTGTGTCTAACTCAAAACCAGTTTTAGGGTAAAGTTGATTTCCTTCTATATTATTTTTGTCAGTTTCTAACATCAAACCTGCTGACTCTGTCTGCACAGCTAATTTTTTTGCTTCCTCAATTAATAAAATAGAAATTCCTCTTCCTCTAAAGTTTATATCTACAAACAAATCATTTAAAAGCCAAAAACGTTTTAAACGAGTAGAAGAAAAAATAGGAAAGAGCTGTACAAAACCAACAAGTTTTTCAGAGTTATTTTCAGAAAATTGAGCAACAAAAATTTCCGATTCATTATTTTGGATTCTTTTTCTCAAAAATTCCTTTGATGCTTCTAAGTCAGATTCTTTTTTATAGAAAACTCGGTAGGCATCAAAAAGTAGATTTAGGTTTTCTAAATCATTGAGAGTAGCTTTTTTTATAGTAATCATAGTTTTTTAAATCAAATTAGATTCTAATCTTTTTTGTTCTAAATTTTTCTGAATAATAAGTTTTTTTGTGTCCAAATCAAAACAGATTAATTTGCCAAAACCTTGATTTTTGAAATCATAAAATACTGCTCCATTATCAAGGCAAATCAAAGGCGAATTATTTTGAATAGAATAATGAATGTCAATGAGTGGCGTGGGTTGGTGTCCGAAAATAATAATTTTAGATTTTGCCACTTCTTTATCATAAAATACATCACGCATCCAAAGCATAGAATCAAAATCTTGAAAAGGCTTTTCTGCATCAAAATCAAAACCTGCATGAACCAAAAAATAATCTTCTAGCTCAAAATAATAAAATAAATTTTTGAGAAAAGAATGGTAGTTGTCTGCCATATTTCCATTTTCATTCAATAAGTTTTCTAATTTATAGGCTTTATGAAAAAGAAGAGGATTTTCAGGATATTCTTCTATACTTTCTAAAAGAGTTTGTTCGTGGTTTCCTCTAAGCGCAAAAATTTGATAGTTCTCAGATTGAAGGCGCAAAATTTCATCAATCACTCCCTTACTATCAATTCCTTTATCGATATAATCTCCCAAGAAAAACAACAAATCATCCTTTGTAAGATTGATTTTTTGAAGTAAAGCTCTAAAAGTAAGAGAACAACCATGAATATCTGGAATGACTAATCTTCTTCCTTTAGTTTGATTTGTATTGTTGAATATTTTTATTGGGAATAGTGGCATATTTTGAATGTAGTTCTAATAATTAGCTCCAATTTTACAATTAGGAAGTTGTTCTTTTAGATATTCAACTTCCTCTTTAGAAAGATGACAACCATAACAGTAAAATTCTTCTAGCCATTTCATTTTACTAACTGTTTCTATATCAGAAAAATTAGTATTATCTGTTAAATCAAGAGTTTTAAGGCTTTTTAGTTCTAAAATTTCTGTTGGAAGTTCTCTAATATAATTCAAAGTTAATGATAGAGTTTCTAAGTTTTTTAAATTTTCAATTTCTTTTGGAATTTCTCTAATAGCTAGACATTCAACTCCTGCTAAACAACAATCTTGTCCAATAACAGACAGATAAGTGAGCCAAGTTTTTTCAAAAACTTCAATAGGAATCTCTTTTATTCCTGTCAAACTGAGCGAGTCAGATTTTTCTTCCTCGTTTTTTACTTGATTTATGTCTGTCAAACTCACTTCAGATTGACTTTCTTGTGACTTTTCAGTGCAAGAAACAAATAGAAGAAGTATACAAAATGCTAGAATTTGGTTTTTCATGTTTTGGTTTTAATATGAAAACAATTTTATAAACCCTCGTTGACGATTTCATTTGAGTCTCAACGACGGTTTATTTTGTTCTATTTTTCAACCGTCAACGAGGTTTCACCGTCTTTGAGGGAAAAAAGTTGAATAAAAACAAAAATACGATTTATCCGACCAAAAAATCGAACAAACCGTATTTCCTTAAACTACTTGTACCTCTGCCTTTGTCGGTATCTCACCAACGACAAAAAACAATGACTTATTTAGAAATTAAGTTTCAAGCCCACCAAGAAATTACGTCCAGCTTGTGGATAAAAATAATTCTGACGAGTAGTTTCACCTCCTGCAATGTACCCAAACGTATAACCATTGCTTTCGTATTCTTCACTCAAAATATTATTTACAAGTAAATTCAATTCTATATTTTTGAAGAATTTATAAGAAAAATTATAAATCAGTTGTAAATCATTTACAAAATAAGCATCTAGTTTTCTTGTGTTTGTACTTGTGTTATCCAAAAATTGCTCACCTACATATTTTGACAAAAGATTAATTGAAAAACCAGTCGAAGGACGGAAAGAGAACGTATTTGCAGCAATAACTGAAGGCGAAAAAGCAATATCTGTTTCTCCATATTTGTTTTCCTGCTGTCCTCCATTGTCATAATCATCTAAATATTCTGTAAAATCCTTGATTTTATTTTGACTAAAAGTAGCATTTGCCGACCAAGAAAATTTTTGACTAAACTGATAATCTGCCACAATTTCCACTCCTGTACGATAACTTTTATCTACATTTTGACGAGTATAAGAACCGACATCATTTACTTGACCAGTTAAGATAAGTTGGTCAGTATAATTCATTAAGTAATAATTGGCTGACAAAGAAAGTTTCTCAAAACGACCATTCCAACCAATTTCTATATTATCCAAACGCTCAGCTTTCGGACGAGTAGCAGGCGTAGATTCTGTAAAATCATCACGATTTGGCTCACGATTAGCCCTTGCCCAAGAACCATAAAAACGATGATTGTCTAGTTTGTAAGTCAAGCCAAACTTTGGATTGAAAAACGAAAGATTAGCATTTTGTTCTACATTACTCAAATCATTATCAAAACCTAAAAAGTCGTAATCAATAGTTCTGATTTGAAGGTCAGCAAAAACAAAAAGATTTTCAAAGGCTTGATAATTTACTTTTCCGAAAAGATTAAAATCTTTTTTAGTAGCATCATTTTCATAATATCTATCTCTAATACTGCTATTTGAAGCATATTTTGCCCAAATAATTTCTCCAAAATGCCCACCTTCATATACATTATATCCACCTCCAACAATGGCAGTCAAAACCGATTCATTTCCTTTTGTTGCACTACTTTCATAGTTTAGATTGAAAACAGTTCCATAAAAATCGTTATCTAACCAACGACGACGAATCAAATCCGTAGTATTTATTGTAACAGAATCATTAATTACAATCTCTTCTAAACCATAATCAGAAAAATCTTCATTAGATTTGAATTGCTCATAATATCCTTTTCCTTTAGTGTAGTGAAGTGCTACATTTGCCGTCAAATTTTTATTAATTTTTTGGTCAAAAATAAATTGGTAATGGTCTTGTCCATAATTATCCGTTTCGTTATCATAACCAGCCAATTCATTGTAAGTACGATTTCCTTCTTCTAAAATTTCTTGAGGAACGCCATTCCATGCTTGAAAAGTTTGTTCTCTTCCTCCAAAAATATTGAGTTTAATACTTGTTCCTACTTTATTTTGATAAACTCCAGAAACAAAAAACGATTTTAAATCTGAAAACGCTTTATCGATAAATCCATCAGAAGTAATTTTTGAAAGACGACCCGAAAATTTGATTCTGTCTTTTAAAAGTCCTGTGTGAAACTGAACATTATGACGAAAAGTATTAAAAGAACCGAAAGAATTACTAATTTCTGCTCCTGCTTCGTCTTGTGGTTCTTGTGTTGCAATATTTACAGATGCACCAAAAGCACCTGCGCCATTTACAGAAGTTCCGACACCTCTTTGAATCTGAACTGAACTAGCAGAACTAGCAAAATCAGGCATATTTACCCAAAAAGTTCCTTGTGATTCTGCATCATTCAAAGGAATTCCGTTTACAGTTACGTTCGTACGAGTGGCATCACTTCCACGAACTCGCATTCCTGTATACCCCACACCTGCACCAGCATCAGACGTACTGACAACCGAAGGTGTATATTGTAATAAAATTGGCAAGTCTTGTCCTAAATTACGTTTTTCTAATTGTTCTTCATTAAGTTCTGTAAGTGTTACAGGGTATTCTCTGTAGGATTTAATGATGATTTGGGAAAGTGTGTTTCCATCTAGTAAGACAATATCAAACACTGTATTTGCATTGAGGTCAATTGTTTTTTCTATGGTTTGATAACCGATATAAGAAACTTTTAATGTGTATTCTCCTATTTCAGAAGACAGGTTTGTAAGAATAAACTCTCCATTCAGATTGGTAATTGTTCCTTTGCTGAAACTTCCATTATTGAAATTTAATAATACAGTTGCACCAATAAGATTTTCTCCTTTTGTATCTTTTACAGTTCCTGTAATAGAATATGTATCTGTATTTTTAGCAGATTGACCAAAAGAAAAATTAGAAAGTGATAAAGAAATGAGAAGAGAAAAAATCAAATATAGATTTTTCATAATTTCCGTTTTGTTTTAGTGTTTTTTGGTAGAAAAATTAAAACGGAAAGGAGATAGGAGAATAAACCCTAAGGGACTTCAAAGACCCTTAGGGTTTCGAAGACCAAAATATAAAATGGAGGAGCGAATCCCTACGCTTGCATTACCAAGTTCAGGTTCATCTACAAAATTTTGTATAGGGTATAATCTCAGCTTCTAATTTTCCTATTTTTTATTTTGGAAAAATTGTTAGCACCCCTTTCGCAGCGCAAAGGTAAGCGATTTTTTTTTAGTATTGCAAATAAAATACTTGTAGAGTCTCTTGTATGTTATTTTATAATGGGTTAGCTTATAGAAAATATTTTATTTTTCCATCAAAAATTTGTAGTTTAGTAGTATGTAACTTTTTTATAGCATTTTTCCAATACTAGTCAAACAAAATACGCTGTTAGTTTGTCTAACAAAATAAAAAATTGCCTACTCACACTATACAGTTTTAATTATTAAAAAATGTCTTTTCCTCTCATAAAAGTTTGTGGAATGCGTGATGCTCAAAATATTGAGCAAATAGCTTCTCTTTGTCCTGATTTTTTAGGATTCATTTTTTATCCTCGTTCGAAGCGTTACGTACGTCAATCAGATTTGAGTACAGAACAAGTAGATAAATTACTTCCAAAAAATTTACCTACTTCTATCAAACGAGTAGGTGTTTTTGTTGAGTCTCCTGATGCTGAAGTTGAAAGAATTGCTCAGAATTGGAAATTAGATTTTGTACAACTCCATGGAAATGAATCTCCTGCTTTTTGTCAAAAATTAAAAGAAAAAGGATTCAAAATTATTAAAGTTTTTTCAGTAGGAAAAGAAGGAATTTCGTTGGCTTATATGAGTCTGTATGAAGAATTTGTAGATTATTTTTTATTTGATACTCAAACGCCAAATTATGGTGGAAGTGGACATAAATTTGACTGGGATGCGCTCAAAATGTATGACTTAGAAACTCCTTTTATGCTTAGTGGTGGAATTTCTCTACAAGATGTCGAAAAACTAAAAGGCTATATTCATCATAAATGTATTGGTTTTGATGTAAATAGCAAGTTCGAAACTGCTCCTGCTCAAAAGAATGCTGCTCTATTGGAAGAGTTTATAACCTCAATGAGAAAGTAGATTTTACAGAACAGATTTTAATTAATGTTTTTTAATAAAGAAATAAGAAATACTTGGGTGATATTTTTTTGATTTGGGTATAAATAGATAATCAATGTGTTCTAATTATTTATTTAAATTTCAAACCAACTATGAAAAAGTATTTTTTAACCCTTATCGCTTTATTTTTTGTAACTTTTTTGGCTAATGCTCAAAGTACAGAAGCAGCCTCATCTAAAAAAGTAATTGCTGTTGTATTTCATGCTGATTGGTGTCCGTATTGTGTCAAGCTTTCTGATAAAATAGAAAGTATAAAAGGTGATGTAGATTTGTCAAATGTAGAATTTATTGAATTTGATTTTACAGACAAAGAAACTAAAAAAGCTACTGAAGCTTTTGCAGTTGAAAAAGAAGTAAAATCTGTATTAGAAAAAAATAAAGGCACAGGCTTTTTAGTATTAATTGATGCTGAAACAAAAGAAGAATTAGTTAAAATTAGTGGAAAAGATAGCGAAGAAGAAATAAAAGCTTCTTTTGAAAAATATCTAAACTAAAAAAAAATCTATTCTCCTTACCTCAGTCCTCTGACAAAAGATTTTGAAACGAGATAAAAAAAAGCCATAATTGAGTTTCTTACAAAATTTTTCTCACAAAATTTTCTCAATTATGGCAAAAGCAAAGTATGCTTCTAGTGGTAAAGTTACAAAATTAGTTACTGTTTTATCTTCTCATTTAACAGAGTTTCATTTTGCACGAGTTCAATTTATAGGTCTTTTTGTAATAGCTGTTATAAAAGTAGGATTAGGAGGGTTGATTCAAATTGCTACAGCTTTTGAACGGAATGTAGAATGCAGCTCCTCTTTACGTCGTATTGAACGCTTTTTAAATCACTATAACCTTGATTTTAAGGCAATTACTCGTTTAATTGTTTCTTTACAAGGTATTGATAAGTGGAAGGATATTGTTTTATGTCTTGACCGTTCCAATTGGAAAGTGGGTAAAAAAAATATAAATATTTTGTTACTTTCAGCAGCTTATAAGAATGTTTCAGTGCCTCTTATTTGGTCTGTTTTTCCAAAAAAAGGAAACTCTTCTACTGAAGAACGCATCGAATTAATAGAACGTTTTTTATCTATTTTTCCTAACCTATCTATTTCTTCTATTGTAGCAGATAGAGAGTTTGTAGGTCAAAAATGGTTTACTTATTTATCAGGAAAAAACTTTGATTTTGTAATGCGACTAAAGTCTAATTTTAAAGCGACTAGAAAAGGTAAAACAAAGTCAATTGCAGCATGGTGTAGAGGACTGGCTATTTCAGAAACGTATCATTTAGAGGGTGTTTTTATAGTCAATGGTGTAGAAGTATATTTATCTGTAAGCAGAACACAAAAAGGATATATTTATCTAGCTTCACCTGTTTTTTTAGAAAACGCTTTTGAAATTTATAAACAACGTTGGGAAATAGAAACGCTGTTTAAAGCACTAAAAACACAAGGTTTTAAGCTAGAAAATACAAAATTGACAGAACCAGAGAAAATAGCTAAATTACTTGCTCTTTGTTCTATTGCATTTGTTTGGTGTTACAAAGTAGGGGAGTGGAAACATAAAAAAACGAAAATAAGAGTCTGTTCAAATGGATATAATGAATACTCTTTTTTCCGATATGGATTACTAGAAATCAAAAAAATACTCAATAATCCAATGAGTAAAGAAACTAAATTCAATCAGAAAATTAAAGTTTTGTCAATGGAGTGAGTCTCCTTACTAAAAGTATTCATCTTTATGATGAATACTTTTTTTATGCAAATTGAAAAATCTATCTAAAGATTTTATACAATCGAATGGTAGTAGTGTCTTGTGCTTGTTTTTGCCACAAATCATAACTTTCAGAAAAATTCAAACCTAAATACTGACTATGTTCGACGTATAAAAAAGGTTCTGAAAGGGTGGGTTCTTTCCATTCTTTCAAAAGTTGATATTTTTGAGCATACTGATTTCTGATTGAATATTTGATTTTTTTATCTTTCATTATGCTTTCTGCTTCCAAACAATCATTAGCCAAAACACAATAATCATCTGTCAAGATATAAAAAATAGAATCTATACTATTTAATATATTTTTATTGTTAATGGTAGAATCTGTATCAAAATCTTGAGGTAAGATAAAATAATTAATCTTCGCTTTCTCTAAAAATGGGATAGGTTGCAGTGTTCCTTTCAAGTAGATTTTTTCTGTTTTATCTAACTCATTGGTAACCAAATTTTCTTTTATATACATTGTTGCTTCATTATAAGAAGTTGCAGAATAGGAGTAAATATGAGCCATTACGAGCCAACAGTTATAAAATATCCCTAAAAAAAGTAACCATTTACCAGATTTATTGAGAAGTTCGCCAAACAAAAATGCCCAAGCAGAAAGAGCATAAGCAAGCAGCAAAACCAAAATCCAGATACGAGGAGCTTTTTCTAAAAATAGTGTTGGAAGGGCAATAGAAGCCAAAAATAAAAGCCAAAAAATAATTTTTTGATTGATTAATTCTTTCCAATCAAAGGAAAGAGCATTGGTGTTTTCTTTGGTTATGCTTTCTTTTCGTTTCAAAAATTTCTTGATGATAGAAAAAATAACCATTCCCATTCCTATCCAAATTAAAGGATTTTCAAAAAAGAAAGTATATTTGAAGTAGTAAAGCAAATCAAATTCTATCCAAGATTCGCCTGTAACTTCTCGTTGGTGTGCTTCAAAAATTAAGTAATATAAGTTTCCTAGATAAGCTGTCCATTTTCCTAAAAGAAGTTGTCCAATTAAAGTCCAAAAACCTACAAAAAGAATATTTATTACGCCAAAAACAATTATTTTTTTTATGAAATTAAGAATAGAGTTTTGATAGAATAAATAACCAAAAATGAAAGGCAGAATCAAAATAGACTTGTAATTAAAACCGAAAGCAATAGCAAAATAAATACTCAAATGAATTAGTTTTGTATATTTCAGATTAGTTACTTCTTTAAAGATAAGTTTTTGAAGTTGATTCAAAGTGAGAACCAAAAAAACTAAACTGCCATTATCAATTGTCAAACAACGACCAGAGTAAACCAATAAAGGCGAACTTCCTACAAAAATAGCTAAGAAAAATGCAGCCGTAGCTGAAAATTTCCAGTCTTTTTTTAGTATCGAACACAAAAACAGAATCGCACTAATTTGTAAAATTGCTTCTCCATAAACTATAAAAATAAAAGAAGTTGAATTGTTTTGAAATACAAAGTAAAAGAATGCGTCAAAAATGTGTAAAAAGGGTGCTGCGTGATGAAAGAGCATCGAAAAATTACCTTCTACTAGTTGTTTTGCAGCTAAAAAATTAGTTACAGCATCATAATCATGTAAGCCTAATTCTGACAACCGAAAAAAACGAAGCAAGAATAGAAAAATAAAGGCAGCAATGAGCCAAAAATGAGTTTTGTAATTATTCATCAAAATAAAAAATGTATATCAAAAAAGCATATTCCTTTGATAGAATATGCTTTTTAATTTTTACTAAAATAGTCTGTAATTCAATAAGCTAAAAAATTATAACTTATTTTATGCTTTATTTTCCTGTAAGAGCCGAAAATACAGCATTTAAGTTTTCACTTCCTCTCAGTTTCTCTAAATTATCATTCGGCATATCAGCACGAAAAAGGTCTCCAATTTTATTACCTACAAGAGAGTTTAGATCTGTTCCTGCATATTGTTTGGCTACTTCTTCTGCTTTTTGGCGAGTGATAGTACCTTCTTGCATATATTTTTCCATCATTTTTGCATCTTCAGGATTCATAGATGCTTTTTGAGGAATAACTTTAATACTTACTTCTGTTACATCAGTGTGGATGAAAGCACGCATTGCCATAGAAACCATACTTGCTTTTACAATATCTTGAATCTGAGCATCATCAGCACTGGCAGGAACTGCAGGAGAAATACGAATTTGTGTATCCGACATTTTCTCGTAAGTATTATTGTCTGTACTATAGTCTCCTAAATCCATAATCATTTCATCAAGATTAGCAAATTTTGTTGGAGATTCTTGGTCAGTGTTTACTGTTTCATCAGTAGTAGTTTCTTCGGTATTTTCTTCTGTCGTAGTTTCTGTACTAGCACAAGAAGAAAACATTCCGATAGATAAGAGTAGAGAAAAAACAAGAAAATACGAGTATAAAGAATTTAATTTCATAAAATAGGGAATTTCGTTTGAGGGTAAATTAATTTTTGAAAAGATATGGAATAGAAATTAAATAAACTACTACTTTCAAATTTGCAATTTATTGATAGCTAATAAATTGCAATGATAGTTATAATTTTTAATTAGCTTCACTGCTTTAACAGGTCTTCATTATTCCTATGTTTTTTATTGCTTGATTCTGAATTAAAAGATTTGGCTTTATAATGATTTATTACTTAGTAGTTTTTTAAGGAAAAACTTAATAACAGCCGAAAATTACGAAAAAAAACAATAACTTTTGTTAAAAAAGAAGAAGATAGGCTGATTATTAATTAATCTATTAAAGTAGTGAAGTAGATAGATTTAGAAAGCATAACCCAAATTCACACCTATACGTGGAAAAAGTCCAGCAATAGGAACAGGTATTTTTTCTTCTACTACATCATCATTTTGATATCGTATATTGATTTTACTTAGGTTATACCAAAAGCCTCCCAAACCACCAAAAACATCAATTGAAAAATGGTCTTGTATCAAAAAATTATAGCCTGTCATAATTCCCAAGCCATAATTATTAAATTTTCCATTGGCACTTCCACTTGTTTCTGCTGTGCCACCATTGACTGAAATATCCAAATTCATACGAGCATAATTAGCATACGAACCTACATAGAATCCCTTTAATGCTTGCTCACTAAAATAATATCTATATTCAGGCATAAATCCCCAACTTGTAAGTTCTAAATCTCCTCCTACTTCTGAACCATTGCTTGTCTCATATTTAAATTTATTAAAACTTAGATTCGAACGACTTACCAACAAACTCAACGAAGAGTGTTCTGTAATAGCTACTTCTAAACCCAGCGTATAACGTCCCAAGATGGGATTAAATGGATTTGTCTTTATGATAGCTTGTTGTGCAAAGCTCATTTCAAAAAATGAAAAGCAAAGCAGAGTTAGAAAAAATAGTTTTTTCATATTATTTGTTTTAGAATGGAATTATCCAATTACAATATTGGTTTTGATAAGTTTTATCGCAATAGCTAGAAGAATAATGCCAAAAACTTTTCGCAAAACTGCTTTTCCTGTTGCTCCTAACTTTTTATCAATCCATTTAGAGCCACGTAAAACAGCATAAATAACAATCAGATTAATCATAATACTAATCAAAACACTTGCTTGTGAATATTCGGCACGTAGTGAAATTAGTGTTGTCATTGTTCCTGCACCTGCAATAAGTGGAAAAGCCAATGGAACAACAGTAGAATGACTTACTTCTGGGTCAGTTTTAAAAAAATCAACTCCTAATACCATTTCCAAACCAATTAGAAACATGATTAGACCACCTGCAATAGCAAAAGATGCCACATCAAGACCAAAAAGTTGTAAAATTTCTTGTCCAACAAACAAAAAAGCAACCATCAAAATACCTGAAACCACTGTTGCTTGTAAGGCTCTTAGTTCTCCACCGTTTTTCTGACGTAAATCAATAATAATAGGAATTGAACCTAAAATATCGATGACTGAAAATAAAATAAGAGACACAGAAGCAATGTCTTTAAAATTGAATTCCATATTTTTGGGAAATGAAAATTGAGAAATAAATAAGTAGTAGTAGTGATAAAGAAGAACAAAATTTAGTTAATTCATAACTGACAAGTTATAGTTCTACAGTAGGTCTTCTCCAAATTCTTTATCGTTGTTTTGTGTTATTGCAAGCTCTGAAACACCACCAGAAGCAATAAATTTCATTAAGTCAGCCGAATTATCATAATCAATAGGAGTAATGTTTTTAGCAGCTACCAAATACAAATTACCTGAAATATTATAAGAGTGAGGAAAATAAACACCAATTAAATCATTGATTTTGAGTAGTGATAAATCTTCTGCTGTAATAAAACCAAGTCTATAAATTTCATTTTCAGCATTGAGCTTTACTAATACTGATTTACTAAATTTTTTCTCTTCTCCTACAAAGGCAGCCATCAAATCTTTAATAGAAGTATAAATAAGTCCAACCATAGGAAGGCGCAAAAGTATTCTTTCGAACCACTCAAAAAATGATTTTGCTATAAAAAGAGAGGTCAGGTAACCAATAAAAGTAAGAGTTACTAAAATAACTATAATACCCACTCCCCAAGTACTAAAAGTGAGTAGAGAATCTACCCACTCTAAAAAAGAAATTACGACATATATTGTTCCTGCTAGAGGAACTGTAATAAGCAGACCACGAAAAAAATAGGTAGCAATTGTTGAAAAAGTAACCTTCATAGTTTTTTGATGGTTTATGTTTTTTTAGTTTTAAAATCTTACAAAGGTCGATATTTTTAACCATAAAACCTTAATAAATTTAGGGTTTATAGCTTAGAATTTAGAATAAACAGCCAAGCCAAAACCTAGAAGTAAAATAAATTTAGATTTTGGAGGTCAGAAGTTTTATATTTGTAGTAAATAAATTTAGAAGTTAGACCTCTCAAATCAGCGAAGGTAATTCAGATTTTAGAATTAACTATGCTTATTTTTAGTTTTAGCTTTTAAATTAGTACACTGTTTCAAAAGTTTTACAATGTTTTTTTGTGTTCAACTCCCTAGAGTTGAACGAAATGCTTCCTCAGAAGCGTGATTCAAGCAAATAAATCACGCTTCTGAGGAAGCGAAACATTCAGTTCTGAGGAACTGAATGCACAACAAAATGCAATAAAACTTTTGAAACAGTGTATTAGTACCGTATAATAAAAATTATTTGCATTTCCTTGCATGTGTAAAACAGGGTTAAAACCCTGTTCAATTTATAATTCTGCCATTATCGGTCGCTACCGACGATAGTAAAATATAAATAAACTTTTGTTACACGGTATTAGTATCAAGAAATTTTGCATTTGTATTATTTCTGAATTCTAAATTCTAAACTCTAAATTGGTTCATGCTTACAGCCATTTCTCCCATTGATGGACGTTACCAACGTCATACAAAATCGTTACAAAATTATTTTTCAGAATATGCGCTTATCAAAGCTCGTGTACAAGTAGAAATTGAATATTTTATTGCGCTTTGTAAAGTTCCTAAAACAGAATTATCACAACTTCCAGAGCTTTCCGAAACACAGCTTATTTACCTAAGAAAAATCTATACCGAATTTTCTTTAGAGAATGCTCAAAAAATAAAAGAAACTGAAAAAGTTACTAATCATGATGTAAAGGCAGTTGAGTATTTTGTAAAAGAAGAGTTAGAAAAGCTAGATTTAGGAATTTATAATGAATTTGTGCATTTTGGTCTAACCTCACAAGATATAAACAATACAGCCAATCCCATTTTACTAAAAGAAGCTGAAGAAAAAGTTCTTTTTGAAGAGATAAATACGAGTATAGAACTATTAAATTCTATTTCAGAAGAATGGAAATCAATTCCGTTGTTGGCTCATACACACGGACAGCCTGCATCGCCTACTCATTTGGGAAAAGAAATAAAGGTTTTTGCGTATCGTTTGGAAAAACAATTTGAAAGCCTCAAAACACTTCCTCATACAGGTAAATTTGGAGGAGCGACTGGAAATTTTAATGCCCACAAAGTAGCTTATCCAAAAACAGATTGGAGAAGTTTTGGAAAGAATTTTTTAGCTGCTCATTTGGGTTTGGAACGCCAAGAATGGACTACACAAATTGATAATTATGATTTTTTGGCAGCACGACTAGATGCTTATAAGCGAATCAATACTATTTTGATAGATTTTAGTAGAGATATTTGGGCGTATGTTTCGATGGGGTATTTCAAGCAAAAAATAAATCCGAATGAGGTGGGTTCTTCGGCAATGCCTCATAAAGTCAATCCAATAGATTTTGAAAATGCAGAGGGAAATTTAGGAATTTCGACAGCTCTTTTCGAACATTTATCTACCAAACTTCCTATTTCTAGGTTACAGCGTGATTTGACAGACTCAACCGTTTTGAGAAACTTGGGTGTTCCGTTTGGGCATTTTCTGATTGCTCTCAAGTCTCTTCAAAAAGGTATTTCTAAATTAGAGATAAATGAAGCCAAAATAAAAGCTGATTTAGAAAACAATTGGGCTGTTGTGGCAGAAGCTATACAGACAGTTTTGAGAAGAGAAAGTTATCCAAAGCCTTATGAAGCCTTAAAAGCACTCACACGCACAGGAAAAACAATGAATGAGGAAACAATTCATGAGTTTATAAAGACTTTAAATGTTTCTGATGCTATAAAAAATGAACTTTTAGAGATTACACCTTTTAATTTTACGGGTTATAACTAACTCCAATTTCATAAGTAATTGGGCAGAATTACATATAACAAAACCCACGATTTTAATCGTGGGAAAAAAAGCAGAAAACACACTCTAACTATCCCATAACTAAAGTTATGGGTTTCATTCTAAAAAAGATGCTTAATAAATAAGCTGTAAATAATTTAGTTCAATTACTTATTACCGACTTATTTATCTAGTCTGAAATACGTAATCTATAACTAGAATTTTGTAGAAGAGAAAAAGTGCTATTTTGAGCGATAGAAGGCTGTAGGGTCGTCTAAGTCTTTAAAAATTGTTCTTTGACAGGTAAAAAAAATATTTTTAATTGTTAATTTTCTGATTATCAATGATTTATGTGTGTCGTCGTACTCTAGGGGTTTTCTTACTACTGGACTGCGACGACAAACTTGGTATTTTTTTAAAATAAAAATTAGGTTTCTATTGCAGAAACCAACTTTTTTTCTGAAATTGTAACGGAAATTAATCGAACCCAAGTGGGATTGAAACAGGTACTAAAATTTCTAATCTGACTATTAAAGTAAGAAATTAATCGAACCCAAGTGGGATTGAAACTGGCTCAATAGATAGACTTTCAGAAGCTGTCAGAAGAAATTAATCGAACCCAAGTGGGATTGAAACAATGTTTGTCCTGGTAGAAGTTTTATAATTTCTTCGAAATTAATCGAACCCAAGTGGGATTGAAACAAAAAGAAGTGTGTTTTTAGCTCTTATATAATCTAAAAATTAATCGAACCCAAGTGGGATTGAAACATTTGAATTAGCGTGGACATCTTTCGACAAACCTGAAATTAATCGAACCCAAGTGGGATTGAAACTTGCTGTTACTTAGTTGGTAGTATGATTGTTTTGTGTAAATTAATCGAACCCAAGTGGGATTGAAACACCGTTACAGATGGGCAAAGTGTTTTTCTCAAAACCAAATTAATCGAACCCAAGTGGGATTGAAACTAATTCTTTTTGTCTTCTGACGTGTAAACAGGGTTTAAATTAATCGAACCCAAGTGGGATTGAAACATTTGAATTAGCGTGGACATCTTTCGACAAACCTGAAATTAATCGAACCCAAGTGAGATTGAAACAATTGCTATTGACACAGCTTCAGCAATTTCAGGGGTAAATTAATCGAACCCAAGTGGGATTGAAACACAAATAATTGTTGGTCAGGTGTTTGTACTTTTCCAAGAAATTAATCGAACCCAAGTGGGATTGAAACCTAAAATTATGTAATTTGAGTGAGGTAATGTTTTGCAAAATTAATCGAACCCAAGTGGGATTGAAACAGCGTTAGAACATCTGAAAAATTAGGTTCTACCCAACAAATTAATCGAACCCAAGTGGGATTGAAACATGGATTCCCGGGTTAAAAAATTGGCAGGTAGGAAAAATTAATCGAACCCAAGTGGGATTGAAACTAGCGCATTCTTATAGCTTTATAAAAAACCTCAAATAAATTAATCGTACCCAAGTGGGATTGAAATACTTATCATAGATAGATTTAGAAATAAAAAAATATAGCCGTAATTTGTAATTGTTCTCTAGCGTTAAAAAGATAAAATAAGTAGCACAATTATCAAAATTTTCGTATCTTTTATATCCGTAATGTAAATTAAATAAACTGCTCTAAAAAAAACAATAAACATAATGATTATTAATGAGTTATGACTAAAAAAGAGCAGAATAAAGATTTATAAAAGAAAAATATAAAAAGAATAAAAAAGCGATAAACGAGCAATGCAAAATCATTATACTACTTTGGGAATTCCAGAACTTGCTTCTCAAGAGCAAGCTAAAGTAGCCTTTAAACGCTTGGCAGTCGAATATCATCCAGATAAAAACCCTGATAACCCAATTGCAGAAGAGCTTTTCAAAAGGATTAATGAAGCCTATCAAGTTTTGTCTAATCCAGTTATGAAACAGCAATATGATACAACACTTCGTTTTGCTTATTCATATAGTTATTATGTCAATCATCGTCCCCAAGAAGCTGAGCAAAATTTTCAACGTTATCACACAGAACGCCAAAAAGACCCAAAAAACACCAATCTTTATTCTACTTTAATTTCTATCGGACTTATAGCTTATATGTTTTTGCTAGTCAATTCTATTCATAATTTTATGAGTCGGTTTCATTATTATCAAGCTCTTCAAAGTATCGAAATTAAAGAGTATGATAAAGCAATAGATGAACTTAGTTATTCCATAGGCTATGATAATTCTTTTGCAACAGCTTATTTTTTGCGAGCGAAGTTATATAGTGAGCATTTTCGTTTTCCGAATGGAGCTTTGAAAGATTATACAAAGGCAATTGAAAATGCACTCATTCAGGAAAGTGATTTTTATTTGGAAAGAGGAATTGCTTATGGTCAAATTAATGAAAAAGAGGGTGCAATTACAGATTTTTCTACAGCTCTTGACCTAAGCAAATACGAACAAAAAACAGCTCAAGAAATAGCTGATGAATATTATAATAGTCTCAAAGAATACGAATTAGCTATTGAAATTTATACTACTCTGATAAAACAAGATTCTACAAAACCTGTCTATTATGAGCAGCGAGCTTTGGCTTATGCAAATCTTCAAAATGATAATTTGGCACAAAAAGATTTTGAAACAATAATCCAGAGGAATGATAATCCAAACCAAAAACGAGTTGAAATAATAGCAAAACTAGAAAATGAAGTCAAAAATTATGTTTTAGCTTTAAAAAATAACTTCATTCTAATCAATGAAAATCCAACAGAATCAGATTTTCATTATACTCGTTCTAATTTATTTTTTAAGTTAAATAATCAGGACAAAGGAATGGAAAACTTAAACTTAGCTATTCTTTACAATGATGGTAAAAAAGAATATTATGTGCAACGAGCTAAACTGCTTTTAGACCTTCAACAACCTGATAAAGCCTGTAAAGATTGGAAAAAAGCGAGAGAATTAGGAAACACTATCAAGAATACGACACTAGATTTTTTCTGTTTTGATGAATTAGATGTAAATTAGTTTTACCTTATAAAAATACCATTTGTTTAGGGAGTAAAAAATTATTAGCAAGTGATTTGTATGATTACTATGATAATTACAGGATAATACAATAAAAATAAAATAAATATTAAAAAATTATTATTATTATTTAGCTTCACTGACTTTCAGTTGTATTTATCTTGTGTTTCATTTTAAAACCGATAGCTCGGCGAAGCCAAATCATACAAATCACTCGCTAATTAATTCAAAACTATTCCCATTCAATAGTAGCAGGAGGTTTTGAGCTAATATCATAAACTACTCTGTTTACACCTCTTACATTATTGATAATTTTGTTGGAAATATCAGCTAAAAATTCATAAGGCAAATGACACCAATCGGCTGTCATTCCGTCCAAACTTGTAACGGCACGCAAAGCCACTACATTTTCGTAGGTACGTTCATCTCCCATTACACCAACCGAATTGACAGGCAAAAGAATAGAACCAGCTTGCCAAACCTCATCATACAAACCTGCATCTCTGAGTCCATTGATAAAAATAGCATCTACTTCTTGCAAAATATCTACTCTATCTACTGAAACTGCTCCTAAAATACGAATAGCTAATCCAGGTCCTGGGAAAGGATGGCGTTGTAAGATAAAATTATCGATGCCAAGCTCTGCGCCTACTCTTCTAACTTCATCTTTAAACAAATCACGTAAAGGCTCTACAATTTTGAGATTCATCTTTTCAGGAAGTCCACCCACATTGTGATGCGATTTGATAGTAGCAGAAGGACCTTTTACAGAAACAGATTCGATTACATCTGGATAAATTGTTCCTTGTCCGAGCCATTTTACATCTTGAATTCGTTTTGCTTCTTCATCAAAAACTTCAATAAATGTAAAACCGATTGCTTTTCGTTTGTCTTCTGGGTCGGTTTTGTCTTTTAGCTTGTGATAAAAACGTTCTTTTGAATCTACGCCAGTTACATTTAAGCCCATTTTGTGATAGGTTTCCAAAACTTGTTCGAATTCTCCTTTTCTCAAAAGACCATTATCAACAAAAATTCCATATAGATTTTTTCCAATTGCTTTATGTAAAAGAACAGCAGCAACTGTAGAATCTACGCCACCCGAAAGAGCCAAAACAACTTTATCATTACCTAATTTCTCTTTCAAAGATTGAATAGTATCCTCTACAAAAGCAGCAGGAGTCCAGTCTTGCGAACATTTACAAATATTGACTAAGAAATTTTCTACAATTTTTTTGCCGTCTGTCGAATGCGTTACTTCGGGGTGAAATTGCAAACCATACGTAGGTTCGCCTTTAAAATGATAGGCTGCCACAGGAATACTCGCTGTTTTGGCAATCACTTCAATAGAATCTGGGAGAGAATAAATACTATCTCCATGAGACATCCAAATTTGAGAATCGGCTGTGATTCCTTCCAAAAGTGGATTTTCTGTAACAGGAATTAGTTTTGCTCTGCCATATTCACGAGTTTCTGAGCGTTTGACTTCGCCTTCGTGGGTATGAGCTAAAAGTTGTGCGCCATAACAAACAGCTAAAATAGGTAGTTTTTTGCGCCATTCTGAAATTTGTGGTACTCTAGGCGAATCTTCTTGATGCACCGAATACGGACTCCCTGAAAGAATAATTCCTTTAATTTCACCAGATGAAAGGTCAAGTTGAGGGATGTTATTAAAAGGGTGTATTTCACAAAATACGTTGAGTTCACGAACACGACGAGCGATAAGCTGTGTATATTGTGAACCAAAATCTAGGATAATAATTTTTTCTTGCATACGCAAAGGTAAGAAAAGCGTTTTTTTCTGAAAACTTTATTCTTCCTTTTTAATAAAATAGACTTCTGCTATTTTTCCTTCCTTCATTTTATAAATAGCAATAGCTTCTAATGATTGGTCTCCATAAAAACCAGTAACTAATTCTTGGTCAATGATAGTATTTCCTAGCACTTCTCTACTTGTAACTAGGCAATTCAAATTAGGAGATTTTTGAAAT
The DNA here is from genome assembly GCF_037126285.1 of Bernardetia sp. MNP-M8. Classification (NCBI taxonomy): domain Bacteria; kingdom Pseudomonadati; phylum Bacteroidota; class Cytophagia; order Cytophagales; family Bernardetiaceae; genus Bernardetia; species Bernardetia sp. MNP-M8. Next base: position 396,638 of record NZ_CP147012.1, on the reverse strand, counting down.
AAATCTTGGTAGGTAGTTCTTAAAAACTCTTTTCCTTTTCCTAATAATTGATTTGGAAAGTTATAAATGGCAATATCTTCGTGGTAAGTATCTAAAAAAGCATTTATATCTCTGTTGTTATATGCTTTTAGTTGCTGATCAATACTAGTTACTTCTTTTATTGTAGGTTTTACTTTGTCAAATTGCATATTTTTTGCCCCAAAATTAGAAATATAGAAGCCTTCTATTTTATCATTTGCTTCAAAAAATTCAAGTTCAAAAGCAAAACTATTTATTCCATCAAATTTATTTTTTCCTGTTTCTGTTAATGAAATATCATCTAATCTTGGGTGCGTCATTACTAACTGTCCATCTTTTAGTTTGACTTGATATTGAGTAGCTAATTCTTCGTTATAATAAATTCCTTCATAAGAATTGAGTTGATTAGAGTAGGGCTTCTCTTCTGTATTATCTGGATTTGTCTTAGAAGTATCTTTTTTTGTTTCTTTGAGGTAATCTTTTAAAAATATTTCAGCTAAAGGATAACTCTTTTCTATCGTAGTATAATGTTCATTATTGCTCAGCGTAATGACTGCAAATTCTTTTTTTGGAAACCTCGTCAGTACTGCTCTAAAGCCTGCATCATGTCCTCCATGGCTAAGAACTTTCAGACCTTTATACTCATAACTTAACTGACCTTTAGCATAATACAAATCTTGTTCTGGTGTGTGCGCCCAAATAACAGGACTATTGTCATCAAGATAAGATATTTCATTAAATTTTTTTATTAACTTCGCATTTCCTACTAGAGGGTTATGAAAATTCGAAACCCATTTAGCTAAATCCTCAACTGTTGTAAAAAGACTGGTTGCACCGACTGTAGTATAACTGAGTGTACGCTTATTAAAATTCCCCTCTACTTTTTCATAGGAATAAGCTCTATTTTTTATTAATTTATTATAATCATCATAAAATAGGGTATTGGTCATTTTTAAAGGATTAAAAATATTTTCTTGGCAATACTGTGCAAAACTCTTCCCTGAAACTCGTTCTATTATTACTGCTGCAAGTGTATAACCTGTATTGCTGTACATAAATTGAGTTCCAGTTTCAAAATTGAGTTTCTTCTGTTTACTGACAAGTTTCAAAATCTGATTTTCTGTAATTACATCCTCCAGTCTCCAGCCTGCTAAGGTAAGCAAAGCCCATTGGTCTCTTAGTCCACTCGTATGTGCCAAGAGGTGTTTTATTTTGATTATTTTATCATATTGAGGAAGTTCTGGAATATATTTTCTTACATCGTCTTCTAAAGAAATCTTACCTTCTTCTTGAAGTAAATAAATAGCAAAGGCAGTAAACTGTTTTGAAACCGAACCGATATTAAAAAGAGTATTTATATTTATTGGAAGATTGTATTCAAGATTGGCTAAACCATATCCCTTCTGAAAAATTGTTTTTCCATCTTGTACAACAGCTACTGCTACACCTGCTGTATTTCCACTATATTCTGAAAAAAGAGAATCTATTTGAGTTTCAAGTTTTGATTCTGTTTGAGCAAATAATTTATTATTACAGATAACGAGAAGAATAAAAAATGATAAATATTTCATAGTTTTTTTAATTTAATTGAAACTAATGGTTTTGAATTATATTTGAATAGTATATTAATTTTCTTTTTCAACTATTTCTTGCCAAGAGTAACTCTTATGTACAATTTTCCAAGTACCTTCATATTTGAGTAGTAGAAAGTAGTCAGTAAAAATTCTCCAGTTTGGAATTACTATTTCGGCTTTCGCTATGGCAGCATCTTTCTCTACATCGACGGAAATAATACGTCCTATTCGACTCGTTTTTTTGCCCTCTTTTATTGCAGAAATATATTTTTCTCCCGAGCGAATCCATAAAGTATCTTCAGCTACTGTATAGAGATTAAAGTCTGGATGGAATGCTCTTCGAAGTCTTTCTGGTTCTCCGTTTCCTGTTCCTTCGATATAATCTATTAAGGTGGCTCTAATTTGCTCTAGCTCACTCTTTTGCACTATTCTATTCTTGTTTTTGAAGTTTTGGTTTATTAGTTTTATCACTTCTTCTGCGATTTTTGTAGCTGAACTTGGGTCTTGCCCTGTTACAAATCTTTCATCAACACTATAAAACTCATCATTTCCTTTATCAGAATAAATAAAAACTCCTTCATTGTTTTTTATAGCTTCATCTATGGCAAAAGGAAAAGTTTTGTAATACTCCTTTTCTTTTTTCTCAAAACTATCTGGATAACCTGTTATTTTTCTTCCTGCATAAAGTGATTTGCCGTTTTTATCTTTTAAATAAGCAATGCCTGCACTTCCATGACATATTGTTGAGATGATTCCATTATTAGTATAGATTTCTTGGGCAATGTTCTGCAGAGTTTTATTTTCTGCCACGCCATACATCGCTGCTCCTCCTCCACTATAAAAAATGGCTACATAGTCCTCAGTCCTAATTTCATTTGGTGTTACCGTGTTTTTGAGTTTATTCATAAAAAAACCATCATACAAATATTTTTCCTGAATACTATCAGATGTGTTGATATAACCTATAGGAATAGCTCCTCCTTCAGGACTAACAAAGTCAATCATAAAACCTGCTTTTGTAAATATATCGTAAGGAACGACGATTTCTCCAAAGTGATTGGAAGTTTTGATATTTGTATCTCCATAATAATGTTGATTTGAAGTAACAAAGAGAATTTTTTGCTGTGCAAAAGTGCTAGTCAGTTTGAAGCATAGCAAGACGAATAATACAAATTTTACTGTACTCATAATGTCAAAAGTTTAATTTTTAGATTCTTAAATTAGATTTGACACAAGAATAGAAATTAAAAATCAGACATAGGTTTTAGTTTATAAATCTGTAGTACGAGTTTATAAATTAGGACATTTTGATAGGAAGAAAAGGAGAATTATTTTTTATACTTTTTCTTGTAACTATCTGGTGTGTAGTTAGTTATCTTTTTGAAAGTAGAGAAGAACGTAGATTTTGAATTAAATCCACATTCGTAGCCAATGGCTTCTAGTGTATATGAATCATTTAAGAGTAAAAGCTTTTTTGCAGCCTCAATTCGATGTTCATTTATGTAAAGAGGAAAACTTTTGTTTAGATTATCATTCAGAAATTGTGATAAATAATGAGGCAAGACGTTGATTTTTTCGGCTAAATCAGGGAGCTTGAGGTTTGGATCTCTGAATAATTCTTCTTCTGCAATTATTCTTTCTATCCTTGTTTTCAGTTGATTTGCTTCTTGCTCATCTATTTTTTTATTCGCATATTTTTCAATAGGTTTTGGAGTAGCTTTTTCTTTGTTACTTTCTAAATTATGTAATTGTTGGTCTTTACTGATTTTATTTTTTACTTCTGTTGAATTAGAGCGTTTTAAAAACCAAAACAGTCCTAAAATATAAAAAACAAAAGAAAAAGATAAAGCTCCTACAATATAAGAGGCATACGAACCAAAAACATAAGCAGTCCAAATACACAACACCCCAAAGAAAATATTTACTTGCCAAATTTGGCTTTCACTAAGTTTTGTGTTTTTTGTAAATAATTTTTTAAGCTCATTTCTCAACTCCCAAGCACTAAGCAAAATATAAACAAACCATTGTAGGTAAATCATTTTGACAAAATAATTCCAAAGCAAACGGTTTTCGGAGTAGGAATAGAAATAATTGAAAATAGAGATGCAAATAAGCCAAAGCAATACGTGAATCCACCAATAAGTTGATTTATTTTTATTTTCTATTTTTTTTGAATCATTATCACTACTTGCCTTTATATAAAAGTAAAGAAAAACACCAATTAAAAGACAAGCCGAAAGCCCAATCTGTATAAAAATATCAAAAATTTTATCATTAAAGAATAAAAATATGGATTTAGTAATCCGAACACTGATAACAAAAAGAAGACCTCCTAAAAAATAATCAGAATTTTTTTTCTTGGAAAAAAAAACAAAATAAGCTGCTAACAAAAACCCATTGAAAGCTCCTAAAGCACTAAAGAAGAATAAAATTTGTTTTTCTAAGCCCATATTATTTAGATAAATTCAAAAAGTATATTTTCACAGTCATTGCTTACTAGTAAGTGATTACTATTTATTGGGCATCCTAAAGTGCATATTGTGAACCAAAATCTAGGATAATAATTTTTTCTTGCATACGCAAAGGTAAGAAAAGCCTTTTTTTCTAAAAATTTTAATTGAACCAAAAACCTACCAAATGAAAATTAAATCAAGATAAAAAATAAGAATTGCTATTGTATTACACTTTCTAAGGGATTGAAATTAAATACTGTTTTTTAATCAACTAATAATCAGTAGTTTAAATTAGCTTTGCTGCTTTGACAGGTCGTAATTCGTAATTTTTAATTCGTAATTGTACTTAAGCTATCAATCTCTTCTATTCCTAAAACGATTTTTTCAAAAGGAGTTTTTATGGCTTCTTTTACTAATTTGTGTCCTTCTGCATTCCAATGTCCGTCTCCTTGTATGAAATATTTTTTATTTACTTGCTCAAAAGAAGTTTCTTTTACCTTTTCTTCAAAAACTGGAAATAAATTGATGAAATGAATATTATTTTTCTGTGTAAACCTTTCCCATGTTTCTAACTGTCTTTTATGATTATTTATCATAGTAGCCCACGGATAAACAGCAATAGTAAGTTTGATGTTTTTTTCTTTACACAGTTCTACTAGTTTTTGCATGTGGTTTTCAGCAAGCTTAATTCCTTCTTTTCCCCATTCTTGATAAACAGCATCGTTATCTATCCAAGATAGTCTATTGCTTATATACTTTATTTTTTCATCTGCTTCTGGGTCAGCAAAAAACTTATTATAAGTATTAGAAACTAATCTCACCAATAATGAGTGATTTTTATAAATATCCAAAAGAGAATTGTCATCTTTTTTATTATAACGGTAATACTCTATTGTTCCTGCTTTAGGGACAAATTTTTCATTGCAATTAGGTTCAAAGTCTTTATAATTTATTTCATCTTGAATATCTGAGCCATCTATGAAAACCCATAAATAATCAATCTTAAAGTTTTCTACTTCGGTATAATATTTTATTTTGTTGTAATAAACAAGAGGAGAATAAGAAACACAGCCAGCATTCCAAAGTTCTATTTGATTATTGGTTGAAAACTCTTGTCTCATTCGTCCAAAAAAAGTATTTTGATAAATTACTCCTACTCCTTCTGTAAAAGAATCTCCAATAAAGACAACTTGTTTTTTATCCAAATTCTGTTTTGCTTCAAAAACAGAAGAGTCTTTAAAGGCAAAAGAATTTGTGTAAAGAGGATATTTAATATCTCCCCAAACTCCTTCTACTGCCATATTTTGTACAAGTCCGTGATGAAAGCAAGGGTGTGGTGTTCTGTAATGACTCGCTTTATAGATTCTTTCTACTTCTTTTTCATTAAAGAATGCAAACCCAAAAAAGTCTATCAGAATTACAAAAAATAGAATAAAACAAATAAATACACTTCCTGCATTTCGTTTCAAAAAATCTTTAGAAGTAGAAGCAAAATTTCCTTTCAGCCTTCGTATTACTTCGGGTAACCAAAGCAATGCTGAGAGAATCAAAAATACTTGCATGAAACCTACAAAAACATAAGTACCCCAAAATATGATTTTCCCGTCACCATCTCCTATAGCTATATCAAATCCGTATTGTAAGAGCCAAAGAAGCACTGCAATAAGTAAAAAGGAAAGGCTAGGGTTTAATTTTTTAAACATTTTATAGATTTAGTTTTTTCAGTAGAAATTTGTTTTTGTAGTAAAAACTCTATTCAAAAGTATGTAGTTCTAATAATAAATCCTAATTTTGCAGTTCATACATTTCTACATTACTATTAGCAAATGAATATTCTCGGCATTTCAGCATTTTATCACGATTCGGCAGCAGCACTTCTCCAAGACGGAAAAATAATTGCAGCAGCTCAAGAAGAACGTTTTACACGAATAAAACATGATCCAAATTTTCCTACACAGGCTATAAAATACTGTTTGGAAGAATCTGGACTTACACTTGATAAACTAGATGCGATTGTTTTTTATGACAAACCTCTTCTCAAATTTGAACGCCTTTTAGAAACCTATTATGCTTTTTCTCCAAAAGGCTTACTTTCTTTTTTGACGGCAATTCCTGTTTGGCTAAAAGAAAAAATGTTTTTGAAACGCATGATTTATCAAGAGCTAAAAGAAATAGAAGACTACGACAAAAAAAGTTTTAAACTTCTCTTTCCCGAACATCACTTATCACATGCTGCAAGTGCTTTCTATCCTTCAAATTATGAAGATGCAGCCATTCTTACAATTGACGGTGTTGGAGAATGGGCAACTGTTTCTATTTGTCATGGAAAAGGAAAAGATATTACAATTCTAAAAGAACTACAATTTCCTCATTCTTTAGGTCTTTTGTATTCTGCTTTTACCTATTATACAGGTTTTAAAGTCAATTCAGGAGAATATAAATTGATGGGACTTGCTCCTTATGGAAATCCAGAAGCAGACCAAACCAAAGAATTTGTAAGAAAAATAAAAGAAACTCTTTGTCATGTTTATCCTGATGGTTCTATTTGGTTAGACCAATCGTATTTCAATTATGCGACAGGATTACGCATGATTCAAGAAAAAAAATGGGAACAGCTTTTTGGTGTGCCCACAAGAAAGTCAGAAACTCCAATCGATCAAGTGCATTGTGATTTGGCTTTGGCTATTCAGCAAGTGACAGAAGAAGTAGTTATTTTGATGGCACATGAAGCAAAACGCCTGACAGGTTCAAAAAATCTTTGTATGGCTGGTGGTGTTGCTCTAAATTGTGTCGCAAATGGAAAACTAGAAAAAGAGAATATTTTTGAGAATATTTTTATTCAGCCAGCAGCAGGTGATGCTGGTGGTGCTTTGGGAGCCGCACAAGCAGCTTATCATATTTATTTCGGACAAGAAAGAGAGATTACTGATACTTTAGACCAAATGCAGGGTAGTTATTTAGGACCTCAATATTCAGAATTAGATATTCAGAAGATGGGCAAAAAATACAATGCTGTTTCAGAAAAGTATGCTAATTTTGATGATTTAGCTAGAAAAACAGCTTCTCTTTTAGCAGAAGGAAATGTAATTGGTTGGTTTCAAGGAAGAATGGAGTTTGGTCCTAGAGCTTTGGGAGGTAGAAGTATCTTAGGAGATGCACGTAACCCAGAAATGCAGAAAAAATTAAACTTGAAAATTAAATATAGAGAGGGATTTAGACCTTTTGCACCTTCAGTTTTGGCTGAAAAAGTAGAAGAGTATTTTGAGCAAACAACACCTTCTCCATATATGCTTTTGGTGCAGCCTGTCAAAGAATCTCGTCAAAATAAATTTCCAGATAATTACAATTCATTGCCTTTAATGGAAAAGTTGTATTTTCTCAGAAGTGATTTGCCTTCTATTACCCATATTGATTATTCGGCTCGTATTCAGACTGTTCATAAGGAAACAAACCCAAGATACTGGAAACTCATTAGTGCTTTTGAAGAGCAAACAGGATATGCTTTGGTAGTCAATACAAGTTTTAATGTACGTGGAGAACCTATCGTTTGTACACCAGAAGATGCTTATAAATGTTTGATGCGTACAGAAATGGATTATTTAGTAATTGGAGATTTTATTTTTGATAAAAAACTTCAACCTGAATGGGCTGAAAAAGATGATTGGCGTACAGAATTTGCATTAGACTAATTATAATTTCTGTAAAATACTCTTTAGAGTGTTTTGTACTGAAAATTTGATTTACACTAAAAATAAACTCATTTAAAAATAGAAAGAATATGGATTTTTTAAAAGATTTATGGGCATTTATGATGCAACGTAAAAAGTTTTGGCTTGCTCCAATGATTATTATTTTGATGCTTTTGGGCGTTCTTATTGTTATTGGTGGTGGTTCTGCTATTGCTCCTTTTATTTATACCTTATTTTAAAAATTAAATTATGCAAAGAGTAAAAGTAGTCGAAGCCTTATTAGCCATTATGGTTGGTTTTATGGTATTTTATTTTGTCTTTAAGATAGATGTTTTGTTGTATATTCCTTTTGGAATTGGAGTGATTGCGCTCTTTTGGAATTGGCTTGCTGAAAAAATAGCTTGGGTATGGCTCAAGTTTGCAGGTGTTTTAGGAGTGATAAATGGAAAAATTTTACTTTCTATTGTCTTTTTTGTCTTCCTTACTCCAATTGCTTTTATAAACAGGCTTTTTTCTAAGAATATGTTGCAGCTCAAAAAAGAAGATCATAATTCTGTCTTTGTAGAACGAAATCTAAAGTATAAAAAAGAAGATTTAGAAAATATTTTCTAAAAAAAATACATACAGTTCAAAAAACAGTCTATGCAAAAGTATAGGCTTTTTTTTTGACCTTTTTTACAAGAAAAATAAATATAATATTTTTGATATAAATTAATTGTGTTTTTTGTATAAGTAAAATTTGATTTTTAAACTAGTCGTGAAATATTTGATTTATTTTTAACGTAAAAAAGAGTGATAATTAACAGTGATAATTTATATTTTTTATAAATAAAACGTATTTTTTGACTGATTAACTAATGAAAGAGTGTTTTTTTGTTAAAAAAAGATATAAAGTACTAAAATAACTGTAGTGACTGAACTATGATTAATTTATTTTTCAAGTGATTTTTTATTAAAATAAATAGTCTTTTATTTGTGTTTTAAGAAAATGATTTTTACATTTGCCATATCAGAAATATAATTTATTTAATTTTGATGAATGGCGAAATCCGAAAAGCCTTTAAAAGAGTAGGAAAATTAACTAACCTTATTAATCTATTTAAAGATGAAGTTGAAATTAAAAAAAGAAAAAATTGTTGTTTTGACAGACGAGCAACAAGCATCTATCAACGGTGGACAAGCACCTGCAGAATTAGCTTTGACAGGAAGTCGTTTAATCCATTGTGGATCTAGAAAAGTTTGCTCTCATTCATGTAAAGCAATTGTTTGTATTCCTTTGTAATCTGATAGAAGCTGATTCTCATTTGGCTTCTCTAAATTTAAGACAACTGTACCAAAATTTTCTCCCCCTTGTTATTGAGCTTTAAATGAAGTTTTTAACTTTAAAAAATAATTTCTATTTTCATTAAAGAGCCTTTGTTAATTTTGGTGTGGTTGCCTTACTGTTTATTTTATTTTAAATAAAAAAAACTTGTTTTGACAGGCGAAAAATAAGTAAAGTATCTGTTAAATAGTGGAGAAGAATTAGCTTTAAGAAGAAGTTATTTAATTTAATTAGTTTGTGGTTCTATAAATGAGGGTGAGTGCTTTCTTTAAATTCATGTAAATTTGTTCTTTGCACTCCTGTTTAGTCGGAATAAAAAAAAGAAGCTAGACAAGAAATTTATCTTCTTTTTTGAATTAAATTTTTAGTATAGAATCAAAATAATTTTTATGTGGTATAAAATACTGGTATTGTTAGTATTGAATTTATTATTATATAACCAAATGAGCCAAGCTCAAATAAATGAAAAAATTGCAGATAATCTTAGTGAAGAAATTGAAATAGTAGCATTAGGTGATCCAAATCATTATGAGGGAACTATCAATACACATCGTATAGATTTGATAAAAGAATTAGTTAAGAAAAAAGACTTTAAAGTCATTGCCTTTGAATCCAATACATTTGAAATGTATCATTCTTATAAAAGATTTTTACAATCGAAAAAACCACAAGATTTATTTAATGGTATGTATGCGAATTTTGAATGTCAAGAATTAGTAGCATTATTTGATTTTGTAGAAGAGCAAAATGCAAAAGGAGATTCTATTATCATTACTGGTTTTGATAGTAATTACTCAGGCAAAACAACAATGGAATATCTTCTTCCAGCTTTAGATAACTATCTTGTTAATGAAGAGCTATTACCTAAAAAAGAAAAAGAAAAGTATTACACTAATTTAGAAAAGTCAAATATTGCTAATCTGAAAGTATTATTTATTAATGGAAATAAAGTTATTTCAGAACTTCTTCCTCCAACAAAAAAAATAGTAGCTTCTTTAGAAGCAAAAAATAATAAAACACAAGACGAACGTTTTTTACTGCAACAGTTATATAATATTATTCAACTACGTGATAATAGAGAAGATAAAAACAGTATGGGATTTTGGAATAGAAGAGATTATTATATGCTTAATAATATAGAATTTCTGAAAAAAGAATATCCAAACCAAAAAATGATTTTATGGGGAGCTTCTGGACACCTTTTGAAAGAACCAAAAAAAATATATTACTCATCTTATCAAGATAGTAGTTTCGTAAATATTGGTGTAAGACTTAAAGAAAAGTACCAAGAAAAATACTTTTTTGTAGCTTATTCTGCTTTTTCTGGAAAAAGATATGTAGGTATAGGAAATGCAAAGATTGATGCTCCCAAAGAAAATACATTAGAATATGTAGCATTACAAAAAAGCAAAGAAGAAAAAACAGAATCCTATTTAATGAATTTTTCTTCACAGCTTGATATTCCTCAAACAGAACAGAAAGATAAAATTAATTCAAGGATACTTGGACATCAAGATACAGAAATGGAGATACAAGAAGTATGTGATGCTGTTATTTTTCTCAATAATTGCCAACCTTATACAAAATATAAAGCAAAATAATATGAAACTAGGAATTCTTGATTTAGGACTCATTTCACTAGAAACAGAAAGTTCTGCTGATGTATTGAATAATACTTTTTCTGCTGTTCAACTTGCTGAAGAATTAGGTTTTGAGAGGTATTGGTTAGCTGAGCATCATGCGCCTGATACAGCTTGGAGAAATACAGATTTAATGGTCGCTATGGCTGCTGGCTTTACAGAAAAAATAAAAGTAGGTTCGGCAGGTGTTATTATATCTGTAAATAATTCGTATAGAGTCGCAAGTAATTTTCGTTTGGCTTCTGCTCTTTATAGTGATAGAATAGAATTAGGATTAGCAAGAGGTTCTGTTACAGAAACTTATGCCAAGCATTTATTAGATATAGATATTAAAGATGTTGATTTAGAAAAAAAATATGAAGATTTGATATTGTTTGCACGAAATCAGCATACTCAAATCCCAGTTCCTCCCTATGGAACTCAAAATCCAGTGCTTTGGACATTAAGTAGTGGCACTGGAGGAATGCAAAGTGCCATCAAACATAATCTTGATTATTGTATATCTTTATTTCATGGAAATGAGTGGAGTCAAGAATTAGCAGAGGCTATCAAAAAATTTAGAGATGTTTTTTATGAAAAAAATGAGCGTATTCCTAATGTAGTTATTGCATGTGCAGGAGTTTGTAGCGATACGAATGAAAATGCAGAATTGAAATTGAATAATTTTTTAGGGAATGGCTCAACTTGGAAACCAAATATTACAGGTTCTTACGAAAAGTGTCACGAAGAATTTGAAAAAATAACTAAAGATTCTGGAGTAGAAAATTTTGTGTTCTGTGATTTATCACATGCTTCTTTGAAAGAAGAAAATCTACATCATTTAAGCAAATTAATAGAAAATGAAGTATATGGATAATAATGATATTTTAAATTATTTTGATATTCAAAGTGATATTTTTTTTCAAAACACAAGCCTTATAGGAAATCTAGGAAGTTTATATCTCCTCTCAAATATAGATTCAACAAAAACAGAGGAGTTATTAGAAAAATTTTATGTAGAAGTACAAAACGCATCTTTTGTTCCTTCAAATATTTATGGACTCTCTGGAATTGGACTTTTACTCACTTATTTAGATAAAGTAAACCCATCTGTTTTCAATTCTCACAAGACAGAATTTGTAGCTGATTTTGCTGATGATATTTATGATAATGCACTTCAAATGAGTAAAGAGCTAAATTATGATACATTTGAAGGTCTTGTTTCAGTTCTCAATTTTTTTATTGCTTCTGAACAAAAACAAAAAACATATCAAACTTTATTTTTACTTCAAACTATTTCCTTACAACTTTATCAAAATGATAAATTAAATGATTTTGGTTTAGCACATGGAATTTGTGGAATTATTGCAGGACTTTGTAAGGGATTTCTTTATCTTAAAGATTCTCTAAAGATAAAAGAAAAAGAAGACATTGAAACTACTATTGCTTTATTGACTGAACATGTTTTAGCACATAAATTAGAAAATAATCATTACTGTTTTCCCATGAATACAGAACAAGAATATAGTAGATTAGCTTGGTGTTATGGCGATTTGTCTGTTTCTATTGCATTAACTTGGTCTTTATTAGTATTTCCTGAAAATGAAAAAATAAAATCAGTTCTTTCAGATACATTAGATAATGCTATATCTTTGAAAGATAACCAAAGAAATTATCTAGTCAATAATACTGATGTAGACAATATTACTTTTGATTTGGGTTTGTGTCATGGCTTGGCTGGAAATTGTCTAATTTTTAAGAGAATCAATGAAGTATTTCCTAAAAAAGAATTACAAACTGAAATAGAAAGACTTGAAAATGAAATTACCAAAGTTTTAGAAAAAGATAAATTTGATACAAAACTACCTATTCCTAATCAAGAAAATGAAATAGTTTGGCAAAGTGATTTTTCTCTTTTAGAAGGACTTTCTGGTGTTCTGTTAGTGCATCTTGACAATAAAATACAAAAAGGTTGGGATAGTCTTTTCTTAACTGATTTTCCAAATGTATAACACACTTCCTAGTCTGTTTCAAGAAATACTTATTTCTACAAAACACAATTCTTGATACTTAAATAAAATAACTTAGTTTTATAAAATAGTCAAAATGAATTATTATTTTTTACGTTCCCCTCTCAACCCTTTATTTAGCAAACAAGAAGCCGATGAGAATGCTATATTTTTGTCTTCTCCAGAATTTCATTCTACTATTCAAGAGTATAAAAAAGGGAATATAAAAAAAGATAAGTTAGAAAAGTATCAAATTTCTAAAACCAAATATGATTTGCGTTCTCGTTTTCGTTGTACGCCTTTTGGTGCTTTTTCAGGAATACATGCAGGAGAATTGAGTGACAAAACAGGAGATTTTGTTCATCAAGGAGTGAAGAAATATCATATTTCTTTGGATATGTCTGTGTTGTCAAATTGGGTGGAAAAACTACATCAAATTCCTGAATTAGTTGCACTATTAAAATTATATCCAAACACGACATTATACCGACAAGCCGAAGATTTTAGATTTATAGAGCATTATAAAACAAATTCAACTCATAGAAAATATGCCATTACAAAAGTAGAATGGGATGAGTTTTTAGATAAAATAATCAATTTCTGTGAAGAAGGAAAGCAAATACATCAAATTGCTGAAATGCTTTTGAAGTTTGATATTACTTTAGAAGAATCTACAGAGTTTATCCAAGAATTAGTAAGAGAACAAATCTTGATTACTGAGCTAGATTTGAAAGTTACAGGAGATTCTTTTGAAAAAATTATCAGAACTAGTCTTACACATCTTTTTTCTTTACATCCACACCTAAAAGAAATAGAGTTTTTGAGACAATCAGAAGCCTTATTGATAGATTTGAATAGGTATTATAAAGAAAACAAACTTGAACCTACAGATTTAGTAGCCTTTTCAAAAAGAGTAAAAGCATTAGAAATTCCATTTGAAATTAATACCTTATTTCAAGTAGATACTGTTTTGGCTATTCAAGAATCCAAATTAAATTATTCTATCAAAAGAGAGATTGCAAAAGCTACAAATCTTTTAAGTAAAGTAGAAATTTTTAAAGAACAACAACTTTTAGAAAGTTTTAAAGATGCTTTTTTACAAAGATATGAAGAAAGAGAAGTTCCTTTGATGCAGGTACTTGACCCAGAAAATGGCTTGGGTTATCCTGTCAGAACACAATCTCAAAATGATGCTGCACCTTTATTGGAAGGAATGCCTTTGCGTAGAATGACAATTGTAAATCAAGAAAATAAAAATAATAAATGGGCTGCTGTATTAAGGAAAAAATTTATTGAAGCTCTCAAGAACAAAAGTAATTTTATTCAGATACAAAATAGTGACTTAAAAATATTGGGAATTGATGCCAATGAAAAAGGAAATAATAGACCTCTGACTTATTCCTCATTAGTAAATATACTCGCTTCTTCTCAGAAGGAAATAGAAAATGGAGAGTACAAAATAAAACATGTAGCTACTTCAGGTTCTTCTGCCATAAATTTGTTAGGACGTTTTTGTTATGCTGATGAAAATACAGAGAAGCAAGTTTTAGAGATGGCAAAAAGAGAACAAGAATTAGTAAAAGATAAAATTCTTGCCGAGATAATTCATTTGCCAGAATCTCGTACAGGAAATATTATTGCTCGTCCTCAACTGCGAAACTATGAAATTCCGATTGGCGTTTTACCATCTGAAAAGGCAATTCCTATTTATTTAAATGATATTTTAGTTTCTATTTCAGAAGAGAAAATAAAACTTCGTTCGAAAAAATACAATAAAGAAATAGAGCCTAGAATGGCAAATGCTCATAATTATAGTTTTGGAGAAGTTCCTGTTTATCGTTTTTTGTGTGATTTGCAGGCGCAGGGAACAACCAATGATTTGACTTTTGATTGGGGAGAATTAGCCTCAGAATCCTATTTGCCTAGAGTAGAATTTGGAAAGGTCATACTTTGTTCTGCTCAATGGAAAATCAATTTGAAACACGTTGGTTTGAGCAAGAAAAGTTCTGTTGAAGAAGCTGTCTTAAAATTGCGAGATTATTTTAAAGATAAACAAATTCCTCAATACCTAACTTTTGGTGATGGAGATAATATTTTGCCACTCTTTACAGAAAACGATGAAAATATAGCTGTTTTTTGGCAAGAATTAAGAAAAAAAACAGAAGTCACGGTAGAGGAAATGCTCTATACTTCAGATAATTTGTTTATCAAAGACGAAAAAGGAAATGGTTATACTAATGAATTTATTATTCCATTTGAGAATGAAATTGAAAATAAAAAAGTAGCAGAAAGTACGAATCTAGTTATAAGTAAAACTAACGAAAGTTCTGATGTACAAAGAGATTTTTGTGTAGGTTCAGAATGGTTGTATTTCAAAATCTATACAGGAGTAAAAACAGCTGAGGAAATTCTGACAACTATTATTTATCCTCTATCAGAAAAACTAGTACAAGAAGGAAAAATAAAAGAATGGTTCTTTATCAGATATGCTGACCCTGAACATCATATACGAGTACGATTTAAAGGCACTGGCAATTTCTATGAAAGTTTGATAAGCACGATGTATCAAAATTTGGATGCTTACATCAAAAATGAATTGGTTTGGAAAGTTCAGATTGACACCTATCAACGTGAAATAGAAAGGTACGGAACTAAAAATATTATCAATAGTGAATATCTATTCTTTAGAGATAGTGTAGCTATTTCTGAGATTTTGAATACTATCAATGATGATAATTTGCGTTGGAAAGTAGGAATGCAAGGTGTTGATTTTCTGTTAAATGATTTTGGACTTACAGTTAGTCAGAAAAAATCAATTATGGAATTTTTATCTGTCGCATTTTTAAAAGAATTTGCTATCGAAGGTTCTTCAAAAATAAAACTACTTGCCAAAAAATATAGAGATAATAGAAAGTCAATTGAAAATATTTTAGATAAAAATACTTCTACTCTATATATTCAGATTTATGAGGAAAGGAGTGAAAGTATAAAAAATGTAATTTTGGCAATTAAAGAATTACGTAAAAATTCAGAACTAGAATTACCTTTAGAGGATTTGATAGCCAGTTATATCCACATGTTTTTGAATAGATTTTTTAGAGCAAGTCAGAGAAAACACGAGTGTATGATTTATTATATGCTTCATCAACATTACCGTTCTATTAAGGCTCGTGAAGCAAAAAAAGTGCTTAAAGAGGCTGTTTTGGAAGGTTAAGGGAAAATAAGAATTTTTATTAAACTATTGTCAGAGTTATTTTGAATTACCAAAAACTACTGATAAAATTTTTATGGTTCTCTGACAATTTTTGTACTATGTCGTTGATGGGACACCAACAACAGCAAGTTATAGCCGTTGTCGGTGTCCTCACAGACAACCATCAGATGTTAAACCTCTTTTCTAAGTCTAGCAACTGGAATATTAAGTTGTTCTCTGTATTTGGCAACTGTTCTTCTTGCAATTTGATACCCTCTAGCACGCAATAATTTTTCTAGCTTGTCATCTGAATAGGGTTTGCGTTTGCTCTCGTCTTCAATGAGTTCTTTCAAAATGGCTTTCACTTCTTTGCTACTTACATCTTCACCCGAATCGGTCTGAATACTTTCAGAAAAGAAATATTTTAATGGAAAAACTCCAAAGTCCGTCTGAACAGCTTTACTATTTGCAACCCTAGAAACTGTTGAAATATCCATCCCAATTTCATTTGCAATATCTTTCAAAATCATTGGACGGAGTTTTGAATCTTCTCCTTCCAAAAAGAATTCTCTTTGATATTCCATAATTGCACTCATTGTTTTTAATAATGTATGCTGACGTTGTTTGATAGCATCAATAAACCATTTTGCAGCATCCAATTTTTGCTTTACAAAAGAAACTTCTTGTTTTAGTTTTTTATCTTTCTTATCACTTTTATCATAACCTTCTAGCATATTAGTATAATTTCTACTAACATGAAGCTGTGGCGCATTTCTAGAGTTGAGTGAAAGTTCTAGGTCTCCATTATTATATTTTATCGTAAAATCTGGAATTACATATTGCACTTTTACCATTCCAGAACCTGAACCACCTGGTTTTGGGTTTAATTTTAATACAACATTCATTGCAGCTCTTAATTCATCTTCTGAAAGATTGAGTTTGCGCTGAATTTTCTTAAAATGTTTTTTCTTAAATTCTTCAAAACACATCGAAATAATATGAATAGCATCTTCTAAAACCTTAAACTCTCCTTTGTTTTCGTCTGTTAGTGGTTCGTCTTCTTTTTTTACTCTTTCTTGTCTTTTTAGCTGAATTAATAAACATTCTTGTAAATCTCTAGCTCCTATTCCTGCGGGGTCAAATTGCTGAATTCTACGTAATAGCTTTTCTACTTCTGGTCTGTCTGTTTGAATATTTTGTATAAAAGCAAGATCATTAACAATTGCATCTACATCTCTTCGAATATAGCCATCATCATCAATACTGCCAATGAGTTGCATTCCGATAGTGTGCATACGCTCATCTAGGCGCAAATATCCAAGTTGGCGAGTAAGTTCATCAATAAGCGAAGTCATAGAAGAAATAGGCATATCTCTATCTTCTTCTTGATAGTTTCCGTCACCTTGCATTTTGTAACCTGCTACATCATCCTGACTTAAATAATCATTGATATTTATATCTGTCGTCGAATCTTTAAGAGACTCCAAAGAAGTTTCTGAATAATCCATTTCATCATAATCATCACTATTATCGTCTTCTTTTTCTTTCTCTTTTTCTCTACCTTCTTCTAAAGCAGGATTGCTTTCTAGCTCCTCCTCCACTCTTGAGTCTAATTCTGCTGTCGGAATTTGTAATAATTTTATAAACTGTATCTGTTGAGGCGATAATTTCTGACTAAGTGATTGTTTTACTGTTAATTTTTGCATAGGGATAGAAAAGTTGAAAAAGTGAGTGTATTAAGTCATTATTTAAAGTGTATTCAAATAATTAAAAGTCTTTTTATGTAAAATTCTGAATTCAATTCTACTTTATATATTCTATAAACGAAAAAAAGACAAAGTCGTTTAGATAAATTTAAAAATTTTTCGCTTTTTTTCAAAATTGGAACGGATTTTATGGTGTTTTTTGATTTTTTAAAGTAAAAAATAGGTTATTTCATAATCACTTTCTCAAAAGCTAGATTACAATTTACTACTTTTGTCGTATGAAAATACAACTCCCCAAGATAGATAAAACTATCCTTGTTCATTTGGCTCTTTTTGGTGTTGCACTGATTTATGGTGCAAATTATACCATTGCAAAAGAAGTAATGCCTCTTTATATTTCTCCTTCGGCGACTATTTTAATGCGTGTTTTGGGAGCAGCTTTTTTATTTTGGATTTTGGTAGGAGGAAAAAAACTTATTCTATCTAATAGAAAGGAAAAAATCATTTTACTTTTGAGTGCTATTTTTGGAGTGGTCGTAAATCAACTTTTATTTTTTGAAGGATTAGCACGAACTACACCTATTAATGCAGCCTTAATTATGACCACTACACCTTTGCTGGTTTTGGTAGTCTCGGCAATAAGTGGAGGTGAAAAATTTACTTTTCTGAAAGGTTTGGGAGTTGCTTTGGGACTTTTAGGAGCTGCTATGCTGATTAGTAGTAAAACAGTTTCTGATTCTACACTTCCTTTTGCACTTGCTTTTGACTTTAATTTGGGTGATTTATTTATTCTTCTCAACGCCACTTCTTATGCCGTTTATTTAGTGATTGCAAAGCCACTTTTGAAGAAATATTCTGCACTCTCAATTAGTAAATGGATGTTTACACTTGCTTTGCCCTTTGTTTTGCCTTTTGGTTTTTCCGATTTGGGAACAACTAATTTTACAGAAATGCTACCAATGATTTATGTAGGTTTAGGCTATATTGTACTTTTTACTACTTTTTTGGCTTATCTATTAAATGCGTGGGCATTGCGAAGTGTTTCCTCTAGTGTAGTCGGAATTTATATTTACTTACAGCCTGTTTTGGCTACTTTTATAGCGATAGCTTTAGATAAAGATTCTCTTACCACTACAAAGCTCATTTGGGCAGCGTGTATATTTTTTGGGGTTTTTTTGGTAAGTAGAAAGTAAAACTGCAAACATATATTGCAACTTATAACACCTGCTCTATACAAGAATAGAGTAGGTTTTTTTATTTTTTCTACTTCAAGGAAACTATTTTCATTTTTTATGCGTAGTGTTTCTATAAATTAAAAAAGGGTCAGTAGCCAAGAGGATAGGCAATAGAAGTTTTATAATTATCGCTTTATCGGTCAAATAAAGTTTACTGCACTTATGTACACAGGTTCGATTCCTGTCTGACCCACTTTTTTGTAATTAAAAAGTTATTACAATCAAAAAAATACTAGGTCAATTCAGATATACTTCTATTGGTTGAGCTCTCCTATGGAGGGTTTAGGTTCGAGTCCTTACTGTCTGAAAATTATCTGTATTTTTTTATGATATATGAGAGCAGTAGCTCAGTTGGTAGAGCAACGTTAATTTTATAATTATCGTTTTTATTTGAAATCGGTCAAATAAAATTTACTTCTACGCTTTGGGTGCCGTGGGTCGTAGGTTCGAATCCTACCTGCTCTCCAAATTTTGTTTTTTGGATATATTTAAAATCTAAAGGTCAAATACGACTTACTTCTAAATTCTTTGGTTGAAATCAGTCGTATGATTACCTTTTTTTCTTTAATTGATTTTGTAAAGATGTTTTAAAATATTCAGGTCAATGATAACTTACTTCTTATTTTTTACGAAAAAAAAACAAGTTGTCAGATTACCTAATTTTTATATAGTTTTTTAGAAAAATATCCAAGTGGTAGCTCAGTGGTTAGAGCATCGGTCTTTTAGCTTAAAAATTATCTTGTAAAAGGTCAAATTAGGCTTACTTCTAAAATTCCAACCCGAAAGTCGTAGGTTCGAATCCTACCCACTTGGCAAGTAGTCAAAAAAAAAACAAATTAAGCATATTTTATAGTTTTGAAATGGAAAAATCAAACCCAAACAATGTATTTTGTTTGGGCTTTTATGTAAATAAGAGGTTTTTTAAAAGAATGGTTACGTACAAGTTTACGTTTTTTTTTAATGGTTACGTTTGTACTTTTACTCTCTCTTATTATTTAATTTTGAAAAAAATATGTTTAAAAAAAATGAAAATAAATATTCTGTTTTGGTTACGAGATGGAAAAAATATTAATTGTAGAGTTACAGTTAATGGAGTAAAAGCAAATCGTCCTTTAGGTATATCTTGTCCTCGTAAAGAGTGGAATATAATAACCAAAAGGACAAAAAACCCTATTTTTAATGCTCATTTGGCTGATTTAGAAGCCAAACTAACAGAAAGACATTATGAATTATTAATTTTAAATAAGAATAATCCTTTTGCTATTCCTCATAGTGCAGAACAGTTAGTTTCTGAAATTATAGATGAAGTAGAAAGTCCGATTGAATCTTTTGAAGTTTTAGCTAACGAATGGTTAGCCTTACGTAAATCAATGATAAGACTTTATAATAATGAAGATATAAATAAAAAAATAGGACGAATAGAAGAAGATACTTATAAAAATGATGTGTCAAGAATCCGACATGTAAATGATTTTGTTGCTTACGGAAAGAATAAGTATAAAAACCCTTCATTTTGGAATAATGGTGTAGCGCAGGAACTAGAAGCCTATATTTATGATTTTGTTGGTGGAACAAATCACGCTAGTAGAATTATCGCTGATGTATGTAGGGTTTTTAAATATGCAAAAGATAAAGGCTATTTTAAGTATCAATTAGTAGATTACTCTATTAAAAAACTGCCTTCTGAAAATGCTAACAAACCTACTCTAACATTAAAGGAAATAGAAATGATTGAAAATTTAGATTTAAGCAATGAATCTGAAATTTTGCAGAGGACAAAAGATGGAATACTTTTACAAGCCTATACTGGATTTGCACATGCCGAATTAACAAGAATGGAAAGAAAATATGTT
The DNA here is from genome assembly GCF_037126285.1 of Bernardetia sp. MNP-M8. Lineage (NCBI taxonomy): Bacteria > Pseudomonadati > Bacteroidota > Cytophagia > Cytophagales > Bernardetiaceae > Bernardetia > Bernardetia sp. MNP-M8. The sequence goes on along the minus strand of NZ_CP147012.1, from coordinate 375,965 downwards.
TCAATAGACGATGACCCAAATTTGGACTGGAATGAGTGGATTATCATGCCACGAAAGAAGACCGAAAAACGACAGCCGAAACCTTGTGTAATTCCATTGAATCCAAAGGCAAAGGCAATTCTTGAAAAGCATGATTACAAAATTAAAAAATTCCATAATAACGATTATAATGCTAATATTCGTGCTATAATTTGTAGATTGGGAATAGAAAAAGACGTAACAAGTCATCTTTTTAGAAAATCCTACGGAGATATTTTATCAGAGCAAGGAGTTTCTAGTGAAACGATTAGCAATACCTATGGACACAAAACAACTAGAATAACAGAAACAGCTTACATTAAGATTAAAAAAAGCCGTGTAGCTCGTGAAATTGCGCCACTTTTTAAGAAAGGTAAAAGTTAAGCCATAAGTAAACTTATAGGACTTACTTATCCCCTTGTTATTATGTAAGTTCCATTCTCTAATAAAACAAAATAAAAATTTTATAAAACCCTTAATTTTCTAAAATCTTTGTTTTTGATACTTTAAAGATAGATTGTGTTTTCGCCTGTTGAGCTGCTCCAGCTCGCAGCTTCATTTTTTTAGCACGTAAGCAAACACAAAAAAAGCTACATTTTTTCAAACATAGCTTTTTGTATAATTACCTTTTTTTAGTTCTAACCTATATCACCAATAGGTTGCGCTCCTCCAAATCCAGCAGGAGGGTCATGAGGTACATATTTAGCTGAAGCAAATACGACTTGGTACTTTCCATCTTCTACATTTTCTAGCTCAATGCGATAACCAAGATTCAATCCAACACCACGCTCAATTGCACAGATTTTTTGCTCTGTCATGGAGACCATGGCGTTCGGACTTTGAGCTGTGTAGTTTTGTTTATACACAGAGATAATAGAAAGAGTATCACATACTCCATTTTCATCTGTGAAAGGGCATGGTAAGTAAATTACATTATTTACACATTCGCCTATTACTGTTTTGTTTTGCTCGTTGCAACACTCTTCTACTACAGTAGTAATAGTTGTGGTGGTTGTTGTTGTTGTTGTCATTTTTTTTGATTGAAATAAATAAGTGAATAAAATACTAAAGCACAAAGATTTGAATTTGAATTAAAATTAACCTGCTTCCTGTGGAGGTTGATTCCCTCCAGAATCATCTATGATTAGGAAAGGTGCTGCTGTAAATACAATTTGACATGTGCCAGTTTGAGGTTGGTCATTTTCTAGTGTAATAGTATAAATTGGATTAAGACCTACCGAACGAGTAAAAGAAGCAAACTTACTCAAATGTGAAAGTGAAAGAATTTGGTTTCCTGCTAAATTCATGAGATAAATATCAAGATGAGCAATGTTAGAAGAAATGCCTTGTGAATCAGCAAACGGACAATCTACTTCAATTACTCCAGCTACTATATCTGCAAATACTGTTTTAGTTTTTGAATCTACATAGGCTTTATCAACAATACTTCTTGCTGTATAATTTGCAGAGTAATCACTGTGATAACCAAAAGGAACGCCATTGGCACAATGAAAAAGACGTTGTTGTAAATTAATAGCTACGGCATCTAGTGTTTCATCATTCGTTGAGATTCCATTTACTCTTGAAATATAATTACCACTCATGTCAATATCTCCAGTCATTACTCCTCCAATTATGGGTAGAAAATCGCCACTAGCTCCACCACCAGTAGGGTCTATCCAAGTTGTATCTTTATCCGTATTTGATGCCTTTGCTAGTAACTGTCCTGTTGTTCCCCCATTCGGAATAACTCCACTATTTAAAGTATTAATACTTTCGTTGATTGTAGTGATAGAAGTATTTGCAGCTTCTACTTGTGCATCAATCACATCATTTACTTGTCTTACTACTGCTGGTGTGATAAGTTCTTTGTCATTATCAAGTATGACTTGGTCGGATATTACTTTTATTGCTCCCATTGTTTCGATTATTTTTAAGTAAGTATTTTTTTTAATTATTCTTTATTGGTTAATTAAACCGTATAAGGAATAAATGTAGCTGCTGGATTGAATACAACATGATATTTTCCATCATCAAGTCCTTCAATTTTGTAACTATCATTTTGAAGTGCTACATTTTTAGTGATTTTTGTAGGTATTTTTTCCTCATATCCTATTTCTGTGTCCACTCCATTGACATAGATTTGTTTGTAGATAGCTATTTTTGAAAGCGTATTTGAAGGATAAGGATTAGCAACATTCAAAATAGAACTTGTAGAAGTTCCAACAACTGAAACAGGTCGTAAAATTTCAGTTGTTTTATTTGTAATTTCAGTATCAATAAGCGTATGAATAGCTTTTAATTTAGCTGCTGTAACGCCTTTTTTGACATTATCTAGTAAAGAATCGTTTGATAGGGTTGTGATTTGTCCCATAATATTTTTTAAGTAAGTGGTTTTTAATAGTTGTTTTTTTAAGCGAATTCATCAGAGAATTCGTCTGAAAATTCTCTTGATTCTTCTGTTTTAGAAAGTCCTAAATTTTCAGTTAGATATTGGATAGCTAATTCAACAGTAGGATATTCGTTGCCCTCTTCATCGCTTACTTTTTCTACATTTCTGTAAAAATTATGTTGTACGGAAGTAATTAAAATACCTGTTGTAGCTGGTGTCATTCTTATATCGGCTGCTGGTAGAACATCTACAATTCTTCCTTTATCTTCTACGATGACTAAGCCGTTTTTTTGATAGATTTTCATAATACTAAGTAGTTTTCATTTCTCTCAAATTCATATTCATTTTCTTCATTTTTTCCCTCTCTCTCTTCAAAAATTTGGAACTCACCTGTTCCATATCTTCCTTGGGTAACATAAGCTCTACCGTTCTTCACTTCCACTAAAACATCTACATCATGTGCCATTTGTTCTGTTCCTCTAAACCTACCAGAAGCAGAAACATGAGAAACTAAAACAAAGAAAGTGTCTGGATTCTCTTTTCTTAATTGTAACCATTCTTCATAGCTAATATCCAATGTATTGACTGAATCTAAAATCACAAAAGGAAAACCTTTAAGATTTGAAGGTATGTGTTGAGAATAGGTTATGTTAGGATTAGTACCAACAATTTGTACCAAATCTTTAAACGATTTTACAGCTTTTCCTTTTCGTATTTGTTCGTTTCCAACATATAAAACTTTACCATTCATAGAAAGAGCCTTTGCCAATATCATGCAGTAGGTAGATTTGCCATTTTTAGGCTTTCCATATACAAATATTGTTGCATCGGTTGGTATTCCATCATACCCTGATTTTACAAACTCTTTCGACATCGGAACAATCGTATATTTGCTTGCTAAAATTTCTTCTCCAGATAGAAACTTATCTTGATATTCATCAACACCTGCTAAACTTTGTTGCAAAACTGTTCCTATCATTCCACCAATTGCTCCAGAAGCTGCTCCTGCTATGACAGCTTTTCTACTTACTTTTTCAAAACCGTTTAGACTAGCTTTTTTTTTACAAATGCCTTCTAAACCTCGTAATGTAGTTTTTGTAGCTTGGATAGTAGAATTGTTTTGTTCTGCTTTTTTGAGAACTTTTATAGCTTCAGTAATTTCTTTCGAAAACGGATTATCTGTGTCCTCAATTTTCTCTAATCGTTTTAGAAGATTAGCCTGTGTTTTACTAAATTTTTTGTTTTGAGAGTTGTAGAAAGAACGAAGTAGAACATTTGGTAATGCTTCTTTTGCATTCATATACGGCTCTAAAACTTCACTTCCTACTTTATCTAAAGAAAATCTAAACCTGTTGTAATCAGAATTTAAGGCATCAACTAAACTTTTAGCTATATAATTGATAGGTTCGGAATGCACACTTTTTGCTCGTATTTGTTGTGAACTTGCAGCTTTATTAATACGATTAAGTAAATTTTGTACATTTTTACGTTCTTTTTCTTTTCCTAACATCAACAAAAACGATTTTACAAATGTAATTGCGAGCTGACTTTCAGATTCATTTTTTGGAGAAGGAAACTGTTTTTTTGGTGTAGCTTCTTGTTTTGGTTTACGAGTAGTTGCTTTTTTTTCTTTTTTTTCCTTCTGAACAGGTGTTTTTTTTACTGGAGTCTTTTTTGGTGCAGCTCCCTTTTTTACTGAAGATTTTTTTGGTGGATTCTCTTTTTTCGTTTTTGTAGAAGAACCTAGTTTTTTAAGCATTTCATTAAAAAAATCATAATGCTCATTGATGTCCTGTTGAAGTTCCTCATCTTCTAACAATCCATTTTCTGCTAATTCGGTAATCATAGCATGTCCATCATTGAACACCTCTATAATTTCTTTATCAAAATTAGCTGTACTAAAATTGACACTTTTATATTTGTCTAAGTAGTTTTGATAAGTCATTAGGCTGCAAATTTGAGTAAGGCTAAGGCACGTTTACGACGTAATTGAAGTGCTTTTGCTTTCAGTTTTAGTTTAATTTTTAGTTTGTCTTTGCTACCATCGTGTAGCAATTTTACAGGAGTAGATTTTGGTTTGTCAGTAGGAAGTGGGTTTCCATTTATATCATTTACATCAGCCATTTTGTAGTCTAGTAGATAATTTAGACTAACAAAGTATTTCGCTGCATCTTGTGGGGAACGTCCCTCAATATTGAGTTTCTTTTTCTCTTCTACTATTTCATTCAAAATTTCATTTTTAAATTCAGCCGTATTGAGTTTTTTAAGTTCCTCATTTTGATTATCTAAAGACTTTTGGATAGTTTCAATGGCTTTTTCTAAGCTCTCATATCTCAAAATTATATCCTTAGATTGTGAGATAATCGTCAAAGCTGCCCTAAACAAGCCTAATTGGTCATTACCGTCCTCTCTAAAATAATTGTATGACCTATAATCGTCTATTTGTTGAATTTTGACACCCAACTTGACAAGAGCTTTATCGTCTTCTTTATCAAAAACATTAATTAAATCTAAAATAGATTTATATTTTGTTATCGTTTTATTGAGTTCGTTTTCCTCTTTTTTGGTGTCTTTATGAAGTTCAAGAAAATTTACTACTTTTGTTTTGAAAGAATCAACCTTATCAATAACTCTACTTTTAGAAGAATTAGCTACTTTTTGTGCTGCTTCAATTTTAGAAAGGGTACTTAGTTCATTTTCTATTTTTATCTTAGATTTTGATATATCCTTTTGTATTTCCTCTAATCGCAATACAGTCAATTTTTTTAAGTCTGTGAATAATGCGTATTTGATTGCACTTGGGTTTAGGCTCTCTTGGTCAAGAACATTGCTATCGTCATCAGCTTTAGACCAAATATCATTTATACGTGCTGACTTTTCCTCTAGCTTTTGGAAAATAAACACGTCCATAGAGTTTTGAACAAGTGGCATAACAACACGAACATAGCCAAATTCATTGCCTTGTCGCCATATACGACCTTCTAATTGACGTAAATCAGTAGGATTAAAATCTGGGTAAAGATTAAATATAGTTGTTCCTTTTCTTTGCAAATCTATCCCTTCTCTAATCGTAGCAGAACCGATGATCACTTTTACAGTACCATTTAGAAACGCTTCTTTTATAGCTTCCTTTCTATCTGCTGTTCCGTCTGAAGTAATTATTTCTACTTCATCAAATTTTCGGTTATTTAAGGTAACACCAGTTTTGAATCCTAATTTTTTCTCTAAATATTCTTTGATAAAAGGGAAAAAATCTTTGCCTATGTTGGAATAAATAATTTGACCAGACATAGGCGTATTGGTCTTTTTATGATGTTCTTGGATTGATTTAATACACTCCATGGTGTATTTTATCTTTGGACTATTATCAACAAAGTCTTGATAATCTTCTGGCTTGTCTTTACTTATCATAAACGGACTGAAAGCGTTTTTACGGCTCAAACTCATTCCGATTAGCGTATTTGCACCACGTTCTTTCAGTCCACTTCCACTCTCTGCAATTCTTATGGCTTGCTCTTGATAAATCTTTTGAAGTTCAGTCATTTCCAAATAGGTTGTTATTTGGTCTTTTGGTGCTAACTGAACTACATTTCCATTTGTATCTTTGTAGGAAAGTCTAGGTAAATTTATCTTAACAGGACGACGAACACCTGCATCTTCTCCAGTCTTAAAGTTGATATAATTGAAAACTAAAGACTGTAATGAACGCTTATTTTGAAATGATTTTACAACAGGTCGTTGCTTCAAACTATTTGTAGAAGAAACTACATATTCGCTAGTTTCTTGAATAAATGTTTCCATAAACTCCGTTATAGAACCTATCCCTGCCTTTTGCATTTTATTGAGTGCAATTAAAGAAAGCATACTATACACTTCTAAAGGACTGTTATTAAATGGTGTAGCAGTAAGTAAAATTATATTTCCACCAAATTTATTCTGTATGTAATTACATATCATGAATAATGATTGCGCTCTACCAGATACTTGTCCACTTACACTATATCGTTTTGTACCTTCCTGTGCTGGAACATAAGCAAAAACATTTCTGAAATTGTGTGCTTCATCTACAAAAATAGAATCAAAACCCATCACATCTATATCAGCAATAGTACCTTTTGCACTACGTCCAATTAGATAACGCAACCTTTCGAATTGTTTTTCTTTTTCTCGTTCGGTTTCAGTATCGTTATCATCAACATGAAGTAGAATTTTAGCGAGTGAGCTAAATAATTCTTCTTCTAAACTTTCAGAAAAACCAATTTTTGCTAGTCCTTCATACGTAACGATTGATACACTACCTTCTTCTACTTGTTTGTTTATGGTTTTTGGATTGATATATCCTTTTCCCATGTTTCCAAGTGAATTGATTTTTATGTCTAAATGAGAAAGAATGCCCTCAATGAAGTTTCCTTTTTTGTCAGTATATCCAACAATTTCATTTATCCATTTTTGATACGTAGGCTTAGGAACTACGATTAAAGGGCGTAAATACGTTCCATTCTGAATATTTTGTGCTGCAATAAGAATCGCAGCCATTGTTTTACCAACACCTACATCATACCCTAAACACCCAGAACCTGTTGCATCAATAAATGCAATCGCTTCTCGTTGAGCGTCCATGAAAGTTAAAGGCATTCCTTTAAATAATGCACAGGTAGCTAATCCAATAGGAACTCTTTTATAATTGAGTTTTGCAAAACCGTTGTATTGTCTGTTCCAAGACATATCTAAACGTTTTTGGTCATTGATAGATATTCCTTTGTTTAGGAAAATATCAAATAACCTATCCCCTTCTTCTCGTGTGTATTTTTCTAAAAACTCTTTTTCTTCTTTTGGCTTTCTTCCTCCATCTAAATAAATATCTATAATATTTCTTACTGAAATACCATCAACTTCTATCAGATTAGCATTTCTGTTTAACCACGTTTTAAAAAACTCATTTAGGTTTTTTTCTACTGGATTTCCGTCTTTATCTTCTTCTACGGTGTATTTGAGTGCAAACTCTGAAAAAGGTAGAATTTTTAAACGTTTGGTTGAATCTGGGTTGAGTACAGATAAAGAGCGAGGTTTTGCTTCTTCTAAAACACGAACATGGTTATCATATATAGCTTGTCCATATTCAGATACAATCTTTTCTTTATGCGTTTCAAGTGCGAGTATTTTATCATAGATATTGCCAAAGGTGTAAAGTGGCAAAGGCAAAAGGTCAGCTTCTCCAAAAAACAGGACACCTTCTTTAATTAATTTATCTATTTCTTTTGGGTCTGCCGTAGCTTGTGTACGCTCTACTTTAACATGCGATTTGTTTACCCATTTTAAACTACCTTCTTTATCCGTGAAAATTACATAATTATCTTTACCGTATTGATTTTTGAAACGAGTAGGTTTCCCTAAAATTGACCCAGATGGAACAGTTGTTTCATCAACAAAACGGTTGTCTTTGATACGTGTAGGTTGAGTAGTTACGAGTACCTCTTCTACTTTTCCAGTTGTTTTGATAAAGTATTTTTCCCAACCACGCATCGGACTGCCTTGACTTTGTTTGTACCAAACCCATGCTTTGATTTCTGATAAGGTAATTCCTTGATTATACCTTTTAAAATTATCCTCAAAGGTATTTATCAGTTTTTTACTATCCGTTTCTTTTGCTATAAGTTGAGCCAATTTGCTCCTATTACTTTCAATACCTTTTTTATCTACTTCTCCTAAACAACCTAAAATACCGTCCAAACCACTCAATCCTTTTGATTCCATTTTGAGTAATGCTAAGGCACGTTTACGACGTAACTGTAAGGCTTTTGCTTTCATTTTGAGTTTTATTTTTTGCTGATTATCGTCTTCTGGCTTTTTATTCATAAAAAGGTCTATGTTTCGTTGCGAAACTGTACCTTTTTTGCCTTGTATGAGTTTTAATTTTTCAATCGCTATATTTCTCTTTAGCATTTCTACACTTTCCTGTAAAGTAGCCTTTGACTGAACAGAGAAGTAAAATGAAGTAGAAAGGAATTTTTTGCCTACTGTTTTATTGGGATTTTTTATAAAGAAGTTTCCATAACTGCACAACTCTTCTGGTGTAGGCTCTACCGATTTATCATATTTTGATTCTAGTTCTTCTAACTCTTTTTTGTACTGTGAACGAACAAAATCAGATATAAAACCGTACTGCAATGCTTTATAGTCCTGTGCTGTTTCTTTATCCTTATGTTGTCCATATCGTTGCATTTTTGCAGAAATATGATTGATAAGACCAATACGTTCACTATAATAATTAGACGACATCATTTAAGTAGTTTTCAACATGAGCAATAGCTTCGGAAGGACTAAGATTATTTTTGAGCATGATGCCCAAAATGTCAGATTCTACTTTTAGATAGCCTTTTTGGGTGCTTTTTAACTCACAGATTTTAGGTGTTTTTGTTTCATTGCATTTGTCTAATGCGTTTTTTATTGCTATTCGGACTTCACGTTCCATAAAATTTATTTCTTTTTGAGTACGATAATATGAGTAGGAACTTTAGTGTCTTTGAAAAGGCTTCCCATTTCATAACCATCTATAATGTTGGCTACTTTTAGGATAGCTTCTTTTTCTTTTTTGTAGGCTGTAAAACCTGTATTGAGAAGGTTTTGAGGAACGATATACACTAACAAACCCTCTTTTTTGAGTAGTTTCAATCCGTACCAAATAAAGAAAAATTCATAACTGGACATCTTTGGCTCTCCTTTGCGTGGAAAATACGATGCCCAACGACCTGTAAATTTTCCATAAGGAGGATTTCCGATTATGAGCGAGAAAGGATAACCTGCAAGCCATGTCGTATTTCCTGCATAATCGCTACGATAGCGTGGAGGTTGTAAAAAAAGTTGTTCGAAGAACAGATTATGAAAAGTAGAGGTAGGGAAACGTTTTGTTACTGTTTCAAAATATTCTATTTCGGTTTCCAAACCTACTACTTTACTTTTATCTAGAGCATGAACAATCATATTTCCTGTTCCGACGGACGGCTCTAAGACAGAACCACCATCATACCCATGAACTTTTGCCAATTCCCACATTTGTTCACAGATTTGTTCTGGAGTAAAAAATGCGTTTAGCTTCTGTTTGCCTGTTCGTTTTCCTTCGTTGTATTCCATTATCTTAATTCTCTAGCTGCACGTTTCAAGGCATCTTGCCATGACAATTTTGGACGGCTCTGTCTAGTGTTTTTAAATTCTATTTCCTTCACATTTTTCATGGTGTAGCCACTTTCTTTTTGCAGTTTTCTAGCTCTTGCTTGAATGGCTTTTATTTTTGTCATTCCTGCATTGCCTAAGCCTTTTCCTTTTTTTCCTTTTCTTGAAGTAGCTTTTTTGCCTTTCTTTTTCGTTCCGTCTAATCCATCAAGACCATTTACAGATTTTGATTTTTTACCACTCACGGCTGCCATGATTTCGTCTTTTTTCCAAACGCCAACACCAAGAACAGTTCCTACAATCGCTACGACTGCAACTGGTTTCACCCACTTATTATCCTTTGGTGCGATTTGTCCACCACTAAGACCACTTAATCCACTATTCTGCATGACAACTTTCTGTATCTTCTCAGAAATACCAATTTTATTGCGAAGTATGTACATAAATATTTTTGAGAAAGTAGGAATTAGAGAAGGTGCAGATTCTCTTACTTTATTTAAAGAAACAATAGCTTGCGAATAAAAACTTCTATACATCTTATTTTTCCAAATAGAAATATTTGTATTCATAATCTGTGTATCAGTTCTTTTGGAAAAACTTTTGTAGAAGTCTGTATCTGGCTCGCCATATTTCGCAAACACGAATCCATTATCTTCAGCTCTGCTATATGATGCTCGCCATACCGAAGTATCAGTATTTCTACCAATTATACTTCGAAAATTGTCTGGCAATAACTTTTGAGAAATACCTGTTTGAATAACCGAATCTAAAAGATTGTTATTTGGATTATATCTTCTTCCTAACTCTTCAATAGAAATAATTTGTCTTTCTGAATATGACATGATTTTGATAGTTTTTTTAATAAAAAATAAGTTGAATTTCTCTAAACACTTCACCCAAAATTTCATTTATAGGAAGTTATCTTTTAGTGCTTTGGGGAGGGATTTTTAAGCTACTAATTTTTGCTTTTCGTAGATACTCAAACCGACAGCTCCTAATGCAAAAAGGCTAGTAGCATATGCCGTTCTTCTTAGTATTGTACGTTGTTGCATTCGGTTATCAATCAGTCCATAAGTAAATTGATTACCATACATATTTGCATGATTCCTTGCAAGTGAGATAAGTTCATTGAAATCATTGGCATTTGCTAGAACTTGGCAACCTGCACTATACTCATCTACAAACTTTGTTGTACCGTTGCTACTCGCTCTATGAATGTTGATGCCGTAATAACCTTTCATCAACTTACCATTCATAAAATCCAAACGATTATCTTTATTATAATCTCTTCGGATTAGAACCTCGCCACGCTGAACAAGAGCTTCATATTTACCACGATGCGAACCGAGTTGATAAGCATTTACATATTGTCCTGCTTGAAGCATTGCTGTTCCTCCTTCTGTCATAGGATTTTTCAACCAATATGTTCCTGTATCAGTTGTACAGTCGTATCTGTTTATTTCCCAAAATCCATTTCTATTTTTAAAAAAACACACAAACGTATCATCAAAACGGTTTGCCTTGGTGTTCGTAGAACGAAAACCGACCAAATTCAATTCATACGGTCTTTCGTTTACTTTCCATTTAGACTTTTTTAAAAATGTAGGAAGAAGCATACAATTATTTTTTAGGCGATAAAGCTATTTTAATCAGTCTTATTCCTAGTCCTACTGGAATAGCATAAGATAAAATTTCTAAAACGGTGTCCGTTTTTGTGTGTTTCTTTTCCATTTTTAATTATGGTCTATAAGGTCATTCGGATTAGCAATTACTTGTCCTCCGTTGATAGTTTGAATATATACTTTGCCGTTTGGGTGTTTTTCTTTTGCAATCACTTTACCCAAAATAACATCTTTGCCTACGACTACATTTCCTTTTGGGTCTTGGATTGTACAGGTTTTTCTTGTACGTACCATTCCATAACCTACTCCAGATAATCCAGAATCATTTAAAATATCACGGATAGCCTGTGAGTTGAGCGTGTCCCATGATACTTTTCCACCTTTATCAGTTGTTTCAAAATCTTTCTTCAATCCTTTCGAACTATACTGACGATAAGCTGCATCAATAGATTTAATTTCACTAGAGGTTTTATCTTTTAATTTAGATAAGATACCATCATAGTTTGTTGTGAAAGACCTCATTTCTTTAGCAATGTAAGAAGCAATATCAGCGTGTGATTCATTTACAGAACTTGATGAGCTGCTCCCTTTTTTGATAGAATTGAGTTGAGCTTCTGTTACTGGAGAACTTAATCCTGCTTTTGCTAATGCTGTACTGGTCATAGTCCCCCAAATTCCGTCAGCACTTGATACTGTTGCACCACTTTTTGTCTTTTGTGTAGCTGGTAAATGACCTGCTGCAATAAGAGCCTGTTGCAAACGAATAATATCAGCTTTTGGACTTCTTGAAGTGATGCCACTTGCTGAACTATAAGATGATCCACTATTGTAACTCGTATTTGTTCTTGGTGGAATTGTCTTTACTGGCTCTATTTTTCCTTTCCCTATCAGTTTTTTAATTTTTTCATTTTCGGAAGTTGCTACTGCATATCCTCCTCCTATTGCTGCTACGGCTGTAATCGCCAAAATAACTCCTGTTTTCATAATTTTTTCTAGTTTGGAATTTGCTCAATTAGTCGTGCAACAATTTTATAATCATCGCTACCTACTTTTACTAAATCTTTTGTTAGTGGTATTCCTTTTGCCATTTTCTGATACGATTTGTTTACGTCATTGAAAAAACGCTTAGAAGGCATTAATTTCAACAATCGATAACACTCTTCCTCATCTACATTCCAGTCAGTCCAATCCGTAAAAAGAGCATTATAGAACTGTATAGCATAAAATTCTGGTTTTTCAGCATCAGTAGCTTGTCCAAAATTATTATTTTCCTGTGCTTTACGTACACTCTTACGAACCAAAATAACAGTTGTAACAGGAACTCCAATGACAAAGGCTAATGTGGCTAGTTTAGGTAATATTTCGGCTGCTTTTATTGCAAGTAGTGGATTCATAGCTTTTTTTCGTTATTCAGTTTTTTACTATCCTAATTCCGATTTTTTAATCCAATCAGGATTTATATTATCAAGATTCTCACGACAAGCAACTTCTTCTTTGATACCTTCAAAATAGTCTTTGTCATTTACCATTTTTTCGTGTTCTTTTTCGATAAGCCTGTTAGTTTCTCTTCTACAATGAGATACCGTTTGATTTATAATTGTATCAATGGTAGTCTGCATCCCTATTATAAGTGCAGTCAAAAGAATGTCTGATTTATGCTCTTCAATAAAAGAAGGATTAAGACTTTCTATTTCATGGTTTTTTAGGTCTTCCATGAAAGATTTTATATTTTCTAATGGGTTCATAGGCTATTTCTTCGTTTTTGTGGTTTTCATAGCTAAGGCTTTTATCATTTTGAATTGTTTAGATTCAGAATTAATATGATGTGCTATTGTGAGAAGTCCGTCCAAATTATCTACATTTTTGTTGAGCATTTGATGAAAAGCGTTAATTAATTGTAATGCTTGTTCGTCAGATGTAGCTTGAAAAGTAGCATTGAACTGATTAAAATTATAGGTTGTCATAGCTTAAAATTCGTTTTCGTTATCGTTTGGAATAAGGTTTTCTAAAAGTTCTTTATCGTGTGCAGCTCGTTTGAGAAAATCAAAAATGGTTACTAATTCAACCTCTTCAAAATTCTTCTCTAGTTGCTTAAAAAATTGTAATTGTTTTTGTTGTTTTTCTGTGAGTGATGGTTCACTCGCTGCTGAAAATTTCACCTCACTAATTGGTGGAGGATTATAATGTGTTTCTTGTTCTGGTTGCTCTTGGTTCAAACTTCCTAGCATTCCTAGTGCTGGGTACGCTTGTGAGAGTTTAGAAGTAGCTAATATTTGTGCTGCTGCTGGTGCAAATGTTTCTAAAACACCACTAAGGCTATTTTGCTTGTCCTTTACTTCTTGAATTTTTTCTTCAGCTTTTCGCTTTATTGTTTTGACTTTTTTTGTCAGATACTCTACTTCTTCCTCTAAATCTTCAATTCTTCTGTCTTTTTCCCAATCTGATTTGGCTTTAGCAATATTTAATTTTGGTTCATTTGCTTCTTCTGCTGCTTTTTGGGGTGTTCCATTTAAAGAATTTTGTGGCATAATTAAACAAGTAGCATCAGAATGTCTGCTTGTGCCTTGATAAATTTTAACAGTTACAAATTGCGTTGTAGGCTCTAAATAATCCATGAAATCATAAAATAATTCTGGGTCATTTGTGCGTGTAACAATAGGCATTTTGTCTATGGTAATTGAATATTCTTTATTTCCTTGCTCTATTACTTTTAGTAACATTTCAAGAGTTTTGTCGGAGTACGGTTTGTTTACTACTGAACTAGCCATAGTTTTTTTTCGTTTTGGGTGGTTTTTAGGGAATTTCTTTTATTGTTTGGCTAAATCTACGACTTGCCAAAATTGCAGCGTTTGACGGTTGTACGTAATGTTTGTAATTTTCACAGTTCCAGAATGTTGAAGTGTAGCTTCGTTGGTTTGTTTTCCAAATTCGCCAAAATATCCATCTCCAGAGAATACGAGTATTCCAAAATCTGTTTTTGGATTATCGATAACCCAAAACTCGCCATAATGTAGTTCTTTGGTTATTGTCTCTTCTGGTTCAAGAATCATCAATCTTACATCTACTGCGTAATTGGTCATGCCAACTTCTTTGCAACGCTTTTCTATGTAGTCTATCATTTTATTGATACATTAAAACAAGTGTAACTGTATATTTAGGGTCTGGACAAAATTTATCTATTGAACCAAAACCATTTGAAAAACCATTACTAAAAGCATCATGACAATAGTATTTTGTACTCAATTTATCTGTACTGATAACTTTTATTATATCTCCTGCTTTAACAGGTAATACAAGACGATTAAGTTCTAATTTTCTCTTTAATTTGCCTTTTGGAAGTTTTACATTCACTCTAAAAAAAGAGGAAACTTCTGTGTTAAGATTTACACTAATTTCTGCTATCGTTCTCAAATCTACTTTGTAATATTCATTCGTTTCATTGCATGTTGCTGTAATGCCTACAATTTTTGTGGCATCACTTGGCATCCTGAAGGATGATTTTATTACTTTGTCCAAATCCATTTGTACACGGTGTACAATGTATTTGACTGGTTCGTAGGTTTTAGAGGGTTTCATAACGGACAATTAGAGTAACTGGATAAACGGTTGTTGTTGGACTGCTTGGACTTGGTTCGTCTTGAAAACGAATTTTGATAGTATGCGCTGTGATAGGTTCATCTAGCAAATGTATCCTCTCACTTGCTGGCACTTCTTCGCCAAACATGATGAATTTTGCAGGAAAATTTTCTGGAAAGATTTCACGATTAGAGACTTCAATTCGTGCGCTTCCTCGGTTGCTCAATAATGTTTCTTCTGGACTATCAAGCCTAATTCCTGTTACTTTTTTGGCTTCACTAGGCAAATCAAATTGTTTGTCAATTCGTGAGTCAGTAACATCAAAGGAATATTGTTTATAAGATACTTTCATGGTAATAAATAAGTAAGTAGTTGATAAATGAGCTAATCAAAAAAAGGCTACACACACACGAATTACGGTGCGTGTGCCTTTTTTTCCCTATTAGCACCAAAACGGTCTTAAATAACTTTTTCCTACTACTTAGGAATTACACGAGTACCTGTCAAGATTAGCATAACATACGTATTTGCAGGTACACCACTCATTGTAGGCATCATAAGCTCTGCTTCAATTTCGCCTTCATCTTTTATAAGACGTGGATTCTCTAATGAGTAGTGAGAAACTTGTACATTGTCAGCATTGATAAAAGCATAACAAGGTAAATCAGATACGATTTCTCTTTTGTGTGCTTTTAGTGTCAATACGGCTGTTGCATCGCCTGTGATACCTTTCCATGCGATTGATGTTGCTTTTTTGATTTCGTCGGCTGTTGGAGTTGCTCCTGATGCTGTTACTGGCAAACGTAAAAGTGTAATACCATCAACTACAAAGGCTTCTCCTTTTGGCAAACGATTATTATCCAAATTGGTAAGACCAATACTTTTTACGTCAGACGAAAGGAACATTTTTGTTACAGATTCTAATTTCTGTACTGAATAAATCATACTGTCAGCCAAACGAGCATCATTTTTGAGGATTTTCTCACGTAAACTTGCATCAAATTCTGATGATTCCATGAACTGCATAAAGGCAACTCTTGAACTTGAGTTTGACATAGCAAACTGAACAGCTTTTTTTGTTGCTATACCAATTGCAGAACCTTTGTTTCCACCATCTCTAGCTTTTTTTCCTTGAACACCTAATAGTTCTTCCATAATTGAAAATTGTTGTTGTTGCTACTGTTGGGAGCAACTGTTTTTAAATGAAAATTAAAATTGTTTTTGTTGTTTTTCTTTGATTGAATAGCTTTTTATAGCTTAAAATAAACCGTCCATAATATCGTCTTCATCGTCCTCATAGTCATTTAGACCAAATAAAATGGAACTTTCTGAAAACTCATCAGAACCATTGAGATTAGAATCAAACTCATCATCATCATCACTACCGTTCAGCTCATCGTCATCGTCTTCATCATCTTCCATACCTAAAAGTCCTTCTAATGCGCCTATTTCATAAGAGATGTTTTCGATAAATTCTTCATCATCTCCAGATAAGCCTTGCATAGATGCACCGTGTAGCATTCCGATTACAGCATCTATCTGCTCCATAGTTTCCTCATCTAATCCGTCATCAATTCCCATGAGTTCTGGGTTGTTCATAACAGCTTCGCTGATTCCTTCTAAGTTGTGTCGTATTTTACCGAATGTTTCCATGAGGTCTATGTCCTCATAACCGTCTAAAAAGTCGTCGTATTCGGCTAACGCTTCGCCTAATTCTTCAATGAAGGGGGATATTTTGCTCATAGTTTCTCTAGCTTCTAATTGTTGGTATTGATTTTCAATAGTACCTACACTTTTACCCATATCGTTATCAGATAAATAGTAGGTGTAAGATTCGCCTGTTGGCTCTACTTCGCCTAAAAAAACGGCTCTTTGAAGTGCTTTAGCGTGGTTTTTTACTCGTGTTTCGGCTGCTTTTAAATTAAATAGCTTTGTGCCATCTAATCCGTCCATTCCGTTTACACTACTTGGTGCAGTTAATGAACTTGCCATACCTGCACCTACGGCTGTTACATAGGGTTGGTCAAAGTATTCTCCTGCAAAAATGACTGGCATAGAAGCTAAAAAACCTGTTCTACCAATTGCCTGTCCTGTGAAAGCACCTACAATCGTAGCCATAAGAGTTACGGCTGTTTGAACGCCACTTTCTTTTAGTTTCCCTTTGCTTTGTGCTGTTAAAATATTGCTCATAATTGAAAGATTGTTGATTTTATTTTAATCCATTAAAACTAGCTCTACCGTGTTTTCGGTGTGCTTTAGAGTGGGTTTTGGGTGCAGAGGTAGTGGTAGTTTTTGACTTTGATTTTGACTTTTTAGACTTCTTTTTGCCTTTCTTTTTCGTTCCATCTAATCCGTCTAATCCATCAACTCCGTTCATTGTGCGACTACGTGGTGCAACAGCTTTAGAGCCTGTTATCATTTTCACTATTTTACTCACTCCCCAAATTCCAACAGGAACACCAACGGCTACCCCTGCAACAATAGCTGGGTTTTCTTTGGTATAAGTAAGAGCTTGGTCTAAGACTTTTGGCAAACCTTTTTTATCAGCTTCTTCGCCTTCCTCTGGTTCATCTTCATCTAAATCTAAATTTACTGGAGGATTGCCTTCATCATCATAGTCCTCTTCATCATTTGGCAGTTTAATCATAGCTGCTCCTTTACTGATAGTAAGACCTGTTTCCTTGATTTGATTTGCAGTTGTTTCCATTTCGTCTGCAAAATCATCTTTGAGTTCATTGTCTAACTTTGCAGTATCAAAGAATGGGTCTTGTTCTGCTGTTGTAGTAGCTGTTTTTGTATCGCCACCCCAACTACCTTGATTGTTGTACGTTTCCCCATCGTCTGAAATCCACTCTTGAGGTTTTTCAATTACTTCTGGTGTATCAACTTCTGGCATATCAAACTCATCTTTTTCAATCACTTGCTTTTGAGGAGTAGCTATTTTTATAGTAGGCGTACTCGTTTTTATAGTAGGACTGCTCGTTTGAATGGGTGTAGCTTTTTTGAGTTTTTCGGCTGCTTTAGCTTCTTTTTTAGCTTTTTTCTTGGCTCTTATTTTTGAGAAAAGTCCTTTTTTCTTTGGATTGGCTGCCTTTTTTTCTTTTTTGGCAGCTCGTTTTACTTTTCGTTTTTCCTTTCCTTTTTTGAGCTTTGATTTGACCTTAGAAAAAAGTCCTTTTTTCTTTTTAGTAGTTTTTTTCTGTTTCTTGGCTGCTTTTTTGGTTGCTCTTTTCTGTTTTTTGGCTGCTTTTTTAGTTGCTTTCGCCGTTTTTCTTTTTGCCTTTTTTGAACTACTCTTTGTAGCTTTTTTTGCCTTCTTCTTGGCTTTTGCTTTCTTTTTTGCACGTCCCAAACCTGCTAAATCTTCCATCACAGAAGTTTCTGTATTATATTGAGTTTCTGTGTCTATTCCACTAAGCATTAATGTACTCATCTTGTAGTCTTTGTTATCGGTATAAGGTACTTCATAATCATTATCATCAACTACACAATCAATGATATTGTAGGATTTTGGTTTTTTGGTGCGTACAAGAACTTCCCTTCCATTTTCGTCAGTTTGAAACTCTTGATAATTGGGTGCATCTCTATCGTAAGCAATCGGATAAACGTGTTGCCAATCGGCTGAATATTTCGTTACTCGGAAGGCAAAGGGAATCCCTAAATTATAGAGGATTGAGCCAATGAAGACTGAGTAGCAATCGCAATCAACACCGTGTACACGGTCTGCCCATGTGCGAGCTGGTGTGCGTATTTCCTCAAATCCTGCTCTATCTTTGGTATATTGAATGTGTTGATAAACAAAATCAAAAATAGCTTTACACGTATCTTGGATAGTGTTTCTTTTAAGCTGTTGAGCGAGTTGAGCCGTATCTTTATGACGTTGTTGTACAATCATTTTCATTGATTGTACGGTTTCGTCCACATTGATAAAATTGGATAATTTGAGTGTTTTTAAATCAGCTTTGGCAATGAGGGAATCATACTGATAGCCGTTTTTAAGCGACCTTTTGTTTTTTGATGTCATAGCCGAAATGGTAACTTAAAACTTTAAAATTATCGCCTTTGTAAATGCGTTCTTCTGGAATGCCTACACGACGTTTGTTAGTGTGTAAATCTGTGTACTCAATCTTTCTTGCCCATTCAATAACATTAAAACAAGGGCATAACTTGACGGCTACTTGATTGTGTCCTAATATTTTAGCATTTGGATATTTCCATAAATACCATTCTAAGGTGCGTATTAGCTCCTTTTCTTGCATTTCGGTTCGGTTATCCTCTCCATTCATTCCACCTTCCCAACAAAGGTGTATCGTATTTCCATTGTGGATATAAATATCCTTTGCTCGGAATGCTTTTACTCCGTTTGACTGACTACCGTGTGGTGCAAGTCGTTTTACTAATCCTGTGTCTTCTACAATAATATGGTAGCCTTCTACTGTCCATTTGAGGATTTTTAAGAAGTAGTAGCGTAACCATTCCCATGTGTATTCTTGTGGTGATGCGCTCGTATGAATCATTATGTACTCTACTGCTTCATCGGGTAGTGGTCTATAAGCCATTGTTTACTTTTTTGGAGGTGGCGAAATTGTAAATTCGTCTTGGGTTTTGTAGGGAATACGACCATTTACAGTAAGCTCTGTTACAAGATATATTTTTACTTCCTTCATGTTTTTCAATCCACCTTTTATAATATCTTTGATGATACTAATGGCTGATGTCGCAACGGCTGTAATAATCTCTGTAATTCCACCAATGCGAATACGAAAAGGTGTTTCTGCACTCGGTTGTATAGTGTGTATTTGGCTTTCAACTTGAGAGGATAAAAACGGCTCATTGATTTTTACATCTTCTGCACTTTTATAGACTTTTACAAAAGGATGCGAAATTTTTAAACTCGTTTGGCTTGGGTTCTGAACAGTTACATCCACGTAAACCACGCCCTTAGATACAGTAGGCTTCGTTTTGAGTACGATTTTATCACCTGTATTCTTTAGATTGGCTAAGTAATAAGTACCAAATATCACCCCTACTGCTCCTGCTGTTCCTGCTATTTTTGCACCTGTATTCATAATTATTCCTCTGGTAATTCTTCTTCATCTGGGTCGTAATCGGTTTGTGAGCTATCATACATTTCTTCTTCAGTATCTACTCCACTTTTTTTCATCATGTTTAAAGTAGCCAGAATGATAGGTGTTGCTGCTGCTATTACCGTAGCTGTAGCAACTTCTCCTAATCCGTTTACTTCATTTTCGTAAGAATCAAATTCAGATAGATAAGGAACGACACCGTTTAAAGGCACTTTACGGTCTTTGTTTCCACGTCCTTTCAAGATTGCTTTTTTGAGGTTTTTCTTTTTCCCTCCTAACTTCTCAACTGTGCGCTCTAATTTTGTGAGTGTTTTTTTGATTTTGCCTAGTTTGTTCAAATCAACTCCTAATTTTTGAGCTTCTTGGGGACTGAGGTAACCGTAACGAAGACGACTAGACATCTTTTTCATGTCAATTTTTGCTGCTGCATAAAGTCCATTTCGGATGGCAGATAAGGCAGGATTAAAACGTTTTAAAAAACCCCAAATCTTCCTACGCCTTTTTTTTCGTTTGGCTTTTTTAGCCTTGCGCTTGTTTTTTTTGGCTGCTTTTTTAGCTTTTCGTTTCTTTCCATCTAATCCTTCTAAATCTAAATGGTCGTCTTCATAAATGAGAGAGGTAGTGTCGTTCCTTTGCATCTTTCTAAAATTATCTATCTACTAATTTATTGACTAATACTATCCGTTTTCTTTTCTAATAATTGGTTGGTAAGCATAGACAAAGTTTTTTTGATTTCGTCTAAACTAGCTTGTTGTAAAAGTTGAGATTCTCGCATCTCTTGATGCGTTTTAGAAATTTCCTCAAACTTACTTTCAAACTTGGTTTCTCTTTGTTCTAGTTTATCGAATTTTTTATCAATACTTGTTTCAAGGCTTGTAAAATCATTATCAATACTTGTTTTAAGTGTTGCAAATTCTTTATCGATACTTGTTTCAAGACGTTCAAACTCTTTATCAATGCTTGTTTTAACGTGAACTCGGATTTTAACTAATTGACTTTCAGTGTTTTATTTACTTATTTCAGTTATTTTTGTCAAAAAAGGCTAAAAAAGGTTATTTTTGAATAGCTCTACTCAACTTTAACCTCTTTAGCCTTATGTTTGACAAAACTATAAAATTCGACGAAGACCACCTAATCGGTATTTTTTATTTAGTAGATGAGTTCTGTTTACAAGCTCAATCTTATGTATCTAGTAAATGGGTGGGAACAAAAAGCAGTTCCACTTTCACCCCTTCTCCTACTCGTCTTCCCCAGTTATCAGCTAGTGAAATAATGACTATTTTAGTATATTATAATTACTCAGGTTATAAGAATTTTCAATACTATTATCAACGTTTTGTGTGTAACGATTTAGTCCCTTATTTTCCTAAACTTTGCTCCTATAACCGATTTTTAGAATTAATAGAAAGGGTAAGTTTACCTATGTATGTACTCGCCAAACTCCTGTGTGCTAAAAGTGAAGAAACAGGTACTTACTTCATTGATTCTAAGAAAATAGTTGTTTCTGATAATCGTCGTATTCACTCTCATAAAGTGTTCAAAGACATTGCAAAACGAGGAAAAGGGTCAATGGGGTGGTTTTTTGGATTTAAACTTCACTTAGTCATCAATCATTTAGGAGAGGTAATGGCTTTTGAAATTACAGCAGCAAATAAGGCTGATAATAACCACAATCTACTCAAAAATTTATTAAAAAATTTGAAAGGAAATTGCTTTGGTGATAAAGGATATTTGACAAAACTTTGGGAACAACTCTATGAAAAGGGACTTAAAATGATAACTAAAACAAAAAAAAATATGAAGAATCAACTCATCACATTGAAAGAAAAATACACACTTAGAAAAAGAGCCATTATTGAATCTGTAAATGATATTTTAATTTCCGTTTTTGACGTAGAACATTCTAGACATAGGAAGCCTATAAACGCATTTACGCATATGGCAGCTACAATAGTAGCTTATCATTTCTACCCAGAAAAACCTAGAATATTTGTACCTAAATAATACCGAGTTCACGTTGTTTTAAGTGTTTCAAACTTTTTATCGATACTGTCTTCAAGTAGTTTGATTTTATTTTCTAGTTCTAGTATCTTTTTTTTATGCTCTTTTACATCAAAAAATAGATTAATAAAACGCCAAATCAAGCCACCAATTCCCAAACTTTGAAGTGTAACCCAACCAATTACAATTTTATCTAATTGTTCCATTGTAATTGGTGTTTTGAATCGTTAGGCTGCTTTGTTGCCGAATAAACGGCTACCAGAGTTGTATAAAGCTGCTGTTGCAAGAACATAGCGTACACAATCTTCGATAAACTCTTCTACTTCATCGTCTTGTAAATCAAAACGTTTTGCAAAAGATTGAGCTACGTTTTCTACCTCGCTACGGTATAAATCTTTAAGCTCTGGAACAGTCATTCCTTTGAAGTTTTGGACAGATTCGCCAAAAGGAACTAAAGCAATAGCAATTCCCATACCCTCGGTTAGAGTAATTTTTTTGTCTTGAAGTGCTGTGCCAACAGTATTGGCAAATGCACCTAAATTACCGAAAAAGGCTTCCGTATGAACGGTTGAAAGTGTATTTTGAATAGACATGATATGTAAAGTAAATAGTAAGTGAACTTAAATGAGAAATGAAAAAAATCTCCTACCCCTTTCTGTAAAGAATAGGAGATTTTTATAAGTATATATTTTCTATTGGCTTGTGTTTGCTCCTAACTTGCCTTTATATTTCGTAGACTATTGACTTTCTCAATGGGGACTACATTGGTATTCCTTTGTGAATAATCTTTTGTGGATAGTTCCGAAAATGACCGTTGTACGATAACCTGTACAAAAGAAGTAGTAGGGTAATTGCAATCTGACCTATTTATATTTGTATCGTTCCTCGTGGGCAATACAAAATCAATCGTAGATAAAATTGGAATACTTGGACTACTATCCCTATTGAAAATTTCGGTATCAGTAATGATTAGAATTACTGTATGATTAACTCCAAAAGAAGTTATCAAATCAGTACCAACATGGGGATTACCAATAAGTACAATATCGTGGTCTGGAGTGGGGGAGTTGTCAGCAAAAGCATCTAATGAAATGCTTGCGACAAGAAAGAGCAGAAGAGTGAAAATAATAAGATTTCTCATAATAAAATAAGTGGTTTGATGAAAAATAAATAAGATAGTTTTATCCTTTATTGCTATACAAACTTACGAGAGTTGCCAAACCTGCTTATCAATTTCTATCACTTTCTATCATTTTATGTTACTTTTTGACTATGAATGATAATTACTATCAATTTCTATCAATTAATGATAATTAAAAATGTAGCCTAAACCGTTGAAAGTCCGTATCTTAGCATAAGAATAAAGAACATAAATAAACCACTTACTATTTTTATTTAGATTTTTAAATTATGGACAGTTCTGCTTGTGCTTCTGCAATCCCTTGCACCAAAACACACACGCAAGCGCAAAAAATAAATTTACAAGGTACATTACCTGTGTGTAAACCACTCAACAGAAAAGAGGTAATGTTACATTATGGAATAGAAAGCTATGCAACGCTCAAAAAATGGCTATTGCCTATCAAAGACAAAATAGAGGGAAAAAATAGAAGAATGTTCTGCACACCAGAACTAAAAATTATTAGGGAGCATTTGGACGGTGTGCCTGTGGAGTATTGAGCATAGAAAAACCCACACCTTCCATAGTGTGGGTTTTGTGTTTCATAAAATTACTCTTTTTCTTCAAGCTCTGTTTCTTTTACTGTTATTTGTTCATTCATCAGCATAGGCAGTAACCAGTCTCGTAGGTCAGTGAGTTGTTGGTTTTGACTTTGTAATAACTCTCTTTTATTTCTAATTGGTGTAACAATATTCTCGAATTTTGTTTCAATCAACCTTTCTGGTCTAACAACAAATAATTTTTTAATTCCCTTTACATTTAAACTTGTGAAGAATGCCCCTTGGTCTGTATTCCAAGCAATTTGACGTTTCATGTCAATTCCATCGAATGTCATAAAAAAATAAGTTGGAGAAATTGATAAAGGTCTGATAGCAGTAATATTTCTTCCAATACCTGAAACTAATTTATTTGGAATTTGTGCTGTTGCTCCAACTCTTCCTGCATTTGTTATGACAACATCATTTGTTGTAACTTCAATTCTACTCGTCCATTTCTCGTAGTCATTTTTTGAAACAAAATATCTATTACTTAAATCAATTAGCCCATCATCTCTTAGATTTTCTAATTGAAGTAAATAATATCTTTCATCTTCAAAATTATAATCTGGCTTCTTAGAATGCAAACAATCCACTATCCTACAACATTCAGTAATTCTCTCAGTTTTCCATCTTTCAGGAATCACTCTCTTTAGTTCTTTATTGTACACCATCTTTCCTCCACTACTTTTGTAAGGTTTACCTTGTTCATTTGGAAAATCAAACTGCACAAACCAATAATTGTATAACGTTTTTGTCATCGCTTCTAATTCTTGGTTGATTTTGTTATTAAGTTCGATTTTTGCATCTAATAAGGACAGAGTATTAGCTATATTATTTTGAATAGATAAGGTGGAAGGAATGTCAATTACTAGTTCTTCAAAGAATCTACGAGATAGATAGGGAATTGTTGTAATTGACGCAGCTCTTTGCAACATAGAACCAACTTTATTTAGGTAATAATATAAATATTCTATATCTATTTTATTTGAACCCACAAGTCCTATGAACGTTTGATTAGTACATAAAGGCTTTTTTGTTATAGCTGTTGTACCAATAGATGCACTACAAGTAAATAAAAGAGTGTTAATAGGATAAACTCGAAGATTCATTTCCTTAATTGTCTCTGTGGAAACATTTTGATTAGATAAACTTTCTGATAAATACTTACCATCAACATCCTCTATTCTACACCATGGTATATTTCCACCAAATACTTTAGGTTTGTCTCTCATAGGGACAATAAAGTCAGTAATTACTTGTTTCAGTTTAACTCTCATAACTCAAACGATTTAAATTATTCATAATTTCCAATTCTAATTCTTTACCCTCAGAAAAGAGTTTACTTAAGTTATTTTCAAAACCTTTCATTTTAGCTTCAAACTCTTCTGTTGTGATATCCACATATTCAATTTTTATCTCAAAATACTGTCCAGCACTTAGGGAGTAGTTTTTTTGTTTGATTTCGTCATAGCTTACCACAACTGAGAAATTATCCACTACTTTTTTCTGATTGAAGGTGTCAATAATTTGCTGTTCTTCATAAGAAGTGAGTACAGTTTTTTGATTTTTACCTTCTTTAATGGTTTCACCCAAATTAGAAGCATCTATCAAAACAACTTTATCATTATTACTTTTATCTAAAAAAATGATACTTACATTTGTACCAGTAGTCGCAAAAATATTGCTTGGCATACGTACTACCCCTGCTAACATTTTGCTTTCTACCATCTTCTCACGAATTTTTTTATCGATACCACTCTGTGCAGTAATAAAGCCTGTAGGTACTACAATAGCTGCTTTTCCTTTTTTACTCAAAGAATACATGATATGTTGCAGAAATAACGTGTAAATAGCCATTTTATCTTTTTCCTTTTTTCGTATTTTAGGAATGCCAGCAAAAAAGCGTTCGTTATTCTCCTTACTATCTAAATCATCTCTATAATCCGAGAAATCAAGTTTGAAAGGTGGATTAGAAACGATATAGTCAAACTTTTCTAGGTTACCCCCCTTATCTTTATGGTAAGGATGAGAAATGGTATTACCTTGTATAATATTCTGAATAGAATGTACTAAGTCATTTAGAACTAGATTCAAGCGCAAAAGACTTGATGATTTTTGACTTATATCTTGTGAATATATGGTACATTTACTTTCTCCTATGGCGTGAGCAATATTCATCAAGAGCGTACCTGAACCAGCCGAAGGGTCATATACTGTTACGTTTTGGTCAGGTTCATTTACCAAAATAGCAGCCATAATTTTGGCTACTGCATGAGGCGTAAAATACTCGGCATATTTCCCTCCACTATTGGTATTGTAGTCTTTGATTAGATACTCAAAAATAGTAGCATAGAAGTCGAACTTCTGATTAAAGATATGCTCAAAGTTCACACCTACTAATTTATTGATGATAGCCTTCGCAAAATCATCACGCTTACCACTATCACTAATATATTGGGTAATACGCTCAAAAAGCACTACCTTAGCTCCTCCATCAGTTTTTACTGAAAAAATATCATTATTACTAATAGCAATATCTAATAAGGTATCATCAAGAAGTTTAGCAAAATCGCTTTCATTTTGTCGGCTAAATAGTTCAGATATAAAATGTTCTGGTTTCAGCTTGGCTACATCAGCTCTCAACTGCATTACCAACATTTCATACTCATCTTCTGAATAGGATTTTAATGTCTCTTCCCAATTATTAGCTTCTTGTAATTTTGGGTCAAGCTTTTTTAGCTCAAAAGCAAACTTATCATTCAAAAACTTATATAAAAAGATTTGCGTAATAATTTTAAACTCATTGCCATCATTTCCTAAACCATAATTAGCACTAATGCTTTTTAGGCTATCAATGAGATTTGTTGTTTTTTCTTTAAAATCTAAGTCGGTCATATTCTTCCGTAGAATTCGTTAATGTATTCATTCACAACCAAGTTATTGATATACTTGGTAGAGTCTGGATTCAAATTAATTTTATTTTTATTTTTGAATTGGTCAATTACCAATCGCATCATTTCGGTACTAAAGTAGCTTTCATTTTCCAATAAACGTGTATTTTGCAGTACATGTACATCAGCATCATTCTTTACGTTTATCAGAGCTTCAAAAATTTGGCTTTCTTTTGCATTTAAGCTCCCTTTTTCTACCAACCTTTTATGAATGCGAGCATATTTAGGGTCGCTATTGTATTTATCTTTTAGTAAGTTGTTTTGTCGATTTAGTTCTTTGATTTTATCATAAATCTTAGAAAGTGCGCCAATGTTTTGTCGCATTTCGTCTTGCGTAACTTCATCAAGGTTTTTCTTATCGAAAAGACGTTTCAATTCTTCATACAAAGAAACAAATTCTGGGTCTTTTTTGTCGAAATTATTTGCTAAAGTTTCTCTAGTTTTTCTTAGAATATCTTTGAGTTGGTCTGCTAAAACCAGCTCCTCTTCTGATATTTTGGTAAAATGAAACAATACATCTTCTAAAGCAACATTGAGCAAGTTAGTATTGTCAATATTATTTTTTAAGGCTTCCTGTGTATTTAATAAAGCTATATGATTATCTACTTCTCTGTAAAGTTGTCCTAATTTCTTAAAATCAATCTTATCAAGCAAATCATAATGCCCAAACAAGCGTATTAGATTGTATAAACTCTTAGCATTACCTAACGCTTTTCTGATTTGTAATACTTGTTCTCGGTCTTGAATTTGAGTAATTTGTTGCGAGAATAATTCAGCATTGGTAGTATTAAAATGGAATAAAATATCTTTTATCTCTGCTATTTCTTGTTCAATATCTTCTTTTGACTTGAATAAATCAGAGTAAAACTCCATTTCGTCGCCTAGTTCGGCTTGTAGCTCATCAAAATAGGCTTTGTTGGTTGCATCAAACTCTGCTTTTATGTCTGCGAAATCTACTACAAAACCATATTTGAAATTTTTGTAGGTACGATTTACCCTTGTAAGAGCTTGTAGTAGGTTATGACGCTTAATAACTCGCCCAATGTATAGCTTTTTTAATCGTTTGGCATCAAATCCAGTCAAAAGCATATTATACACAAAGAGAAAGTCTATTTTTCCTTCTTTAAACTCTTCTACCAAATCTTTTCGCTCTTCTTTCGTGCCTATATCATGTAAAATAAGAGCTGCTGTTTTCACTCTGTAAGTTTCATGTCGCTTGGTCTGCTCATCTTGTCCTTTGTTGCCATTAGCATATTTTTGATTAAAAATTTCAAACATGGCTTTTGCTTGCTCCGAACTATCGCAAACTACCATACCTCCAATAGAAGCATCAGTAAATGTCAATCGACTTTTTTCAAAATCATTGACAATATAATCAAGCATAGGCTCTACAAAGTTTGGATGAGAAAACACTTTTTTCTTCTCTATATCGCCTTTAAGTACCTTAATTTTTTCTAAAGCATCTTGAAGTACCACTTTATAATCGCTGGCTATCTCTTCACGAATTAATCGCAAAGTATATCCATCAGCAATAGAAGCATTGTAATAATATTTATGGATATAATCGCCAAATAAATCTTTAGAGTAGTAATCTTTAGTAATGAGTGGCGTTCCTGTTAGTCCAATCTTAATAGAGTTGGGGTCAGATTGTGTTAGGTTTGCTAAAAAACTACCTTTTGGATTGTAGCTTCTGTGTACTTCATCCAAAAAGTAAATACGTTGTATCTTAATATCATAGTCTTTTGTTTCGACTACATTGGCTTCATCACTAAATTTTTGGATGTTTACGACTGTTATTTCGGCTCTGCCTGAATGATTGTGAAGAGCAGTAGTAGTTTTGATAGACTTTGTAAAATCATTTTTTGAATTTACAATATGTACTATAAGCCCTCTAGCTGTAAATTCTCTTTTGGCTTGTACTAATAAATCTATACGGTCGACAATAAAATAGAATTTAGGGATTACCTTTTTATTTTGAAAATAATCTGTTAGATAGCGTACATTATAATATGCTAAAGCTGTTTTTCCACTTCCTTGTGTATGCCAAATAATACCTTTTCTAATTCCATTCTCTAGTTTATTTTCAATAGCTTTAGTAGCAAAAATTTGAGGGTAACGCATAATGTGTTTCTCAATTCCTTTACTTTCGTCCACATAAGCAATCGCATATTTAAGCATAAATGCTAGTCTGTCTTTACTGAATAGAGAAGTAGATACACGATTTGTTGGTGTATTGGGGTTCTTATTAGTTAAAAACTCAGGAGAATTTTTGACTACAGTAAGATTATTATCTTTCAAGACAAAGTTTTCAAGGTCATCGTTTTCATCTGCTAATAACTTTGATAAGTCTAAATTATGCTCTTCTCGGAAATAATTAAAAATGGGCTGATGATAAGACGGAGATGCATAAAAAGCACCTTTCAATGGTTCAACTTCTTCATTGTTATACTCCATATTATTGGAGAAAACCATCATTTGAGTAATATTTACAAACTTTCTGAATTTCTTATTCTGAAAGCGTTTATTAATACGTTCTCGTTCAGCAATAACTCCATCACGATTATTTGGTTTTTTTACCTCAATAAATACTAAAGGCATTCCATTGACTAAAAGAATAATATCAGGTCTAAACTCTTCATCCCCATTTTTATAAGGTAATTCAGTCACAACATGGAATGAATTATTTTCAAAATTTTCAAAATCAATTAATTTTGTTCCTGAATCACTAATAAGTTTTTCATAAAAAGCTCTTCCCAAATCTTCATTATCAAGTAGGAGAGAAGTATCAACTAAAAGTCTTTCTGCTTGGTCTGTATCAAGTTCAGGATTTATTTTACAAATAGCTTCTTTAAATATGTCTGTGAAAATATTTGTATTAATGTCCCAAACAGCATTTTTTAGTGAAACATACTCATAACCTAGTCTGCATAAATGCAAAATAGAAGGTATTTTTACTCTTGAATCTTCGTTAAATTTTGTCATAATCCATAATCTAAAGGAAATTGCTAACTTAATATATACTAAGTCTATATTTTTTAATGTATTATTTCAATTTTACCTGTCTCAAAGCAATTTTTGAGACTCAAAACTGGAGGCATATTTTTTATTGCTTCCATTTGATTTAGTCTTTTATCTGTTTTTGCATTATCAACCCAACAAATGATTAAATCACAATTTTTGTCTGATTGCATATGATTGTGTGTAATGTAATTGTAGCTTTCATACTCAAACTCTACATCTAATTCAAAGTTTCGCTCTTTTGTCTTCCTCTTTTTTACTTGCTGACAAAGAATAGATGCATCAGGAAATTTTTCACGAACATATTTTATTGTATTAAATTCTATATTATCGCCCTTCCATTCAAATGGTAGTTGTCTTAAAAATTGAAACATCACACAAAATAATGCTACTAAACCCATCTCATCAATTGGCTCGTACCCAAACAAATCGCTAATCTGTTTAAAAAATTTTGCTTTAAGTGGATTACCAAAAAAATCTTTTTCATTTGTTCCTTTTGCTTGCCTTTTAGCTCTCTTACTTTGTCGTGATTGTTCTTTACTTTTCTCAATATTAATGGATATCACTTCTTCTATTTCTTCCTTTGATAGCTCCGTTCCATGCGCTGCTACTATTGTTACAACCCCTATAACATCAGCTAATGTCGGTTTGTATATATCCTTTTGAGAAACATCATCATTACCCTTTGTTTGTCCTCTCTTCTTTTGTTTTTGATATTGTTCATCTTTCTCT
This sequence comes from Bernardetia sp. MNP-M8, assembly GCF_037126285.1. NCBI lineage: Bacteria > Pseudomonadati > Bacteroidota > Cytophagia > Cytophagales > Bernardetiaceae > Bernardetia > Bernardetia sp. MNP-M8. Next base: position 345,679 of record NZ_CP147012.1, on the reverse strand, counting down.
CTAAAGCATTCAAGCACCAGTTTTCGTGTTTTGTCGTTCTGTATTTCTGCAATAACTCTTAAATGGGTTATCAACATTAGTTCTCCAATCTCTTCTATTGTGAAACTTTCTCTTATCGTAATATAGTTATTAGCTGTTTGAGGACTTATACCTACTTCTGTTCTAGTGTAGTTATTAAACGTACTAAACTGGCTAACGTAGCCTTTTTTATCTTTTACTATTTTCAACAAATCTCCTGCATTCCAAGCTGCAATACCTGAGTTATCTACTTGGCTAATAAATTCTTTAAGTTGTTTTGTATCTTTTTTAAGTTCTTGTTCTGCTGTCATTTATTTTCTACATCAAGTGATAAAACAAATACTATAACGAACAACATTATTTATATACTTGTGTCCACTACTTAATGTCAAAAAATACCAAAAAATGACAAATTTTTCATAAAAAAAACAATTTATTTCGTACACTACTGATTATCAATCACTTAAAAAGTAATAATTTTGACTAATGCCTTAATTTTTGTTAATAAATTAATAAGTGTTATCAAAATTAATCCTTTTTACTTTATCCTCCTTTCTGATTTCTAAGATTTTAGTTCTAGGAAGATAATCTTCAATAGTTCCTAATTCATAAACTCCAGTAGGAGGATTTTCTAGGGTAAGACCATCATCTATTACATCATAGTAACCACCATTGATAAATAGAACAGAACCTTCTATATCATCGTGTTTTAAGAAATAATCTATTTGATGTGATTTAATGGGTTCTCTAGCGACTTCTATGACTAGGGAGTTATTGTTTTTTTCTTCTATCAATAAGTAGGATAAAACAGCCGTTGAAAAGGCTAAGATTAAAATGAGTAGATGTTTCATAGTTTTTTTTGATAAGATACGGATTAGTTGCAATTAAAATAAACAAAAAATAGAATACAAAAAAATCCTTCAAAATTTTAGTTTTGAAGGATTTTTGTTTTTTTGATATGATTTGTAGGAAATACAGGAAGAAATAACAAGAGAAAAAAATAAATTAATTGTCTCTATTCTTTAATTTGAGATTAGTCACGCACAGAGACCGTTTTGTACTTCTTTATCACACGCCCTGTTTTGCCACTCAAACGATATACTACTGCATTATAAGGCTTTCTAGGAGTTTTTGTATTGACTTCCCAGTAATATACTTTCTTTTCATCTACAATAGTGCTATCCCTATCCAATCCACTAATACTATAATGGTTAGGTATTTTTCTTTTGACAATCTCTAAAGCTTCTCTAAAGCAAATAGGATACTTATCTGCCTGACGTTCGTCTATAGTTTTTGTAATATTACCTAAGGTATCAAAAAAATAAGTATTGCCAAGATAGACATTATCATAAGTATAACAAACAGACTTTATACGTCTTAGAGTATCATACTGCATCTCTTGATGAATGGTTGGGTTGCTTTTATATACTTTTGTCACTGATAGTATACTTCTAACAGGATTAAGCAGTATAGCATAGCTTATAGAAAAAGAACCACTATCTACTTCTTGCCATTCCCCTCTTTTAGGATTTAATTTTTTATCAAACATTTTCTCATATTCTTTAAATTGCATGCCTACCTCACAAATCATATCATTCTTTTGATACGATTTGTGAGAAGTACACGAACTTATGACTAGGAATAAAAGAAAATAATAAATAACTTTTTTCATTTTTTAATATTTAATTTGTTAAAGCACTCTCATGAAGAAGTTGCCATTGCCATACAAAAGTATGTTTTGCTGTGTTTTTATAATCCATATAGTTATCTGTACCTCCCATACTGAAAACGTGTTGAGACTCCTTATCAAAGGTATGTTCTAATCCTAAAGCATGCATTACCTCATGTGGGATATCAATATCGAAGTGGTCATCTGCATCCTTATTCTTTGTAAATATAAGACAGCTTTTCTCTTCCTTATTAGTAGTACCATTCACTCGCTCATCGCCTTCCTCAGTAGTATCTCCCTTACATTGTAGATAAGTAAGAAACAAATAAACTGTATCTTCTTCTATTGCTGCGTTATGTTGAATGGTATATAGTTCTTTTAGAAGTTTCATAAAGGCAGTACGGTCATTACTCCTTTCTATTTGATCTGTTGTATTAGTAACAAATATATTTTTCTTGTTTTTTGCCATCTCTAAGACTTTATTTTGAATAGTAGAACTATTCTTTATAGTTGCAAATTTATCAAAATTTGATTTATAAACAGGATCTTTTAGAAGATTATGTATTTTATCATTAATTTCTCCCACTTTTTTTTCTATTAAAGCATATTGTTTATCAGTTTCCTTATATTTATCTCTCTCTTTTATTAACTTTTGCATTTTTTCATTTAAGTCATTAGTATTTTCTTTTTGAAACTTTTTAATTTCGGTTTCTAATTCTTTTTGAGTTTTGTTATCAGCTGTAATTTTAGCCTGAATTTTCTGCTCTAACGCAGCAGGAAGGGTTGTAATATCCAAAATAATCGGACTAGGATTTACAAAATCAATATCTATCAAAGCAGGATTAAATGCTTTTTTGAAAATGTCTTTTAAATAAGTTAAATTGATATTGAGTTTTTTTTGTCCAGTAATTCTAGTTTCATCATTATCTTTACTCCCACCATTATTCTCTACTACAAACCATCTCACTTTGGCTTTTTTTGGAGCAGGGTGAAATACATTCAATACACCTACTACATTAGTATTATTAGTTTTTATCTCTAAGCGAGTAGGGGTTTCATTTGTGGCATTGCAGGTAATTTCGATTTCTTCTATCCCTTTATTTTTCTTGTTTGGGTCTCTAAGGTCAGTTACTGAAAAAGTAAAATCAGGATGGGTATCAAAGGCAATAGTAGTATAATCCTCTAAATGAGAATTAAAATTTTTAAATAATTTTCTCTCCCAATCTAATTCTAGGGTAATTTTGTCACCTTTTCGCATACTTATCCATGAAGCATAATAAGGTTTTCCTTCTATCTCTAAATTTTCAGGAGGAAACTCTGCCTGTAAAGCAGAAGCTTTGTTTTTATCTTTGAGGTTGTTTTTAAGTGAATTGCTATATTCACAAAAGCCAAAAATGCCATTTTTATAATCAGTTTTATCGACATCAAAGCCAATACGACATTTCCTTTTTCTAACTTTTACAGATACGCTCCCTTCGTATCCAATCTCAGGAATACGAAGGGTAAAAATGTTTTCTCTTTTGTCATTTTCCATATTTTTTTTAGTTAGTTGTGTGTTATTGGTTAGATGGACGAACTTTAAGTTTGATTTTGTCTTGTTCTCCCTGAATTTGATAGTCTCTTAGAATATCGTTTTCCAAACGTTTTCCTTGATATTCAAAATCGTGTGATTTACTAGAAAGATTAATTGTTATTTTCTTTCCAGTCATTCCTTCTGTTTCTAAGACAAGATAAATCTCTTTTTCTTCACCTATATCTTCAATACGTGTTCCCTCTGAGCCAACCAAATAATAATCTATTACTTTCCCTTCCTCATCATCATTATTTAAAACAGTAATAGGAGCATTTGCACTCAAATCGGTTTTCTTCCAATAATGGTCTAAGACTTTATATCCATCATCTATCATAATCGCAGGAGTGAGATGAATAAGTGTTGTCATTGGTTCTCCGTTTTGAGCATTGAAGTTATTTTTGAAATGGACACAATGTACATCATAGAGTTCTATGATTCTACTTTTACTTGCTGCTGTAACAGGAGAAACTACAATTTTGACATGTTTTGTCATATCCGTAGCAATTGACCATTGCATAAAACTTTGGTCTGAAGTAGTTTCGAAGATAATTTCAAAAACAGTTCCATTAGGTTTTCCCATGGGTTTGCCGTGTTCATCAACAGCTCTGTGAAAACGGAATTTGAAGTCAAGGATATTGATTTCCTTGTCTTCTATATACATTTTGGCTATTAAGCTCATTTTTCAATGGTATTAAGGAACGTAAAAGTTGTATTTTTCTGTAAAAATAGAATTAATCATTTACTAAAGCAATAAAAAATTACATTAATGCTATTTTTTTAACATTAGATTCATTTTTTATTAGTTGATAGAATAAATTAATACTCATAACTCAAAAAAGTGCTATACTGATTTACTATACTTACTAGATAAAGTACAGACAAAATACAGATAAAAATAGATAAAGTACAGATAAAACACAGACAGAAATAGATAAATACAGATAAAAAAAGATAAACCACAGACAAAACACACACTAATTACAATTCAAATAGATAAAAAACAGATATAAAACTAAAAAAGCCTTCAAATTTACAGTTTTGAAGGCTTTTTTCAGTGGATTCTATTGTTCTGAAGAAGTTAAAAATCGGTTTTATATTTACGTATTTTTGATTTAATGATTAATGGTAAAAAATCCTCATTTTCTACTTCCATTATCGGAAATGGAATCCTATTTATTATGATAGAAGTTTTCTCTATTAGGTCATACAACTGCGAAAAAGTAATATCTTGACTAATGTTAATCTGTACATTCATAGAAGATGCAAAACGAGGTTGAATTTCTATCCTATCAAAATAGGATATGTTTTTTCTTATCTCTGTTGTGAAATAGTCAAGCTCTTTATCTCTTATGTTTCTTATTTTTATAATAATCATTAGCTAGTGATTTTTTCTACAAAATATACTCCTGTTAAAAATATCATTGATGCGATAAGTACGATAATAAAACCTCCCCTTTGTCCTATTTCCCAAAGACGAAAATCAACCTCTAAAAGAACAAATACAAAGGATAAATAAGTAAATATAGATGCTGCTATATTGCAAAACAGTAACTTTACAAAAGATATATATTTCATAATATTTTTAATTTTCGTACTCTAAAAGAGTACAAGTATTCTTTTAGAGTACGTTTTGATAATTATTTTTTAGTTTCGTACTCAAACTCAATACAGGAAAAACCTGTAAGTTTGTCAAATACAAATTCCTTAAATGGAAACGGACGGAGTAAAATAGATAAGTCTTTTACTAATTCTCGTTTGATAGTAATTTTGACTACTCTACCTTTATGATAGAATAGTTGATAATCTTTATTGCTTATTTCTTTGGTAGAAACATAAAACTGAATGAAAGAATTGATTGCATTACACTTCTGAACTAATAACTGTATCGCAGCTTTGTACCGATTAGGTACAGTTTCCATACACTCAACTCTATGAATGTCTTGTTTTTGGGAATACCCTAAAATGGCTGCTAACTCTTCTAAAGAGAATCCGTAGTATTCTCGTATTTCTTTTGATTCTGTTCCTGTCATGATTTTATTGTTTTGAAATATGATGAATCATTTTAAGACGAAATTTGAGCATACTTTCAAGAAATTCAGAATTACATCGTTCGAACTCTGTTTTGATTTTTTCATATTCGGTATCTGTGATTTCCATACCATTTGCGATATAACATTCTTCTACTGCATCAAGAGCTATTCTAATTTCTTGTTCTGAAGCAAATTCTTCTTTTGTTTCTTCATAGGCTTCACTTGTTTCACTCACTTGTGGAAAATGAGTAGGATTTGATTTTGGAACTGTATGTTTCCAAATCACTTTATTTTCTATCCTATCAATGATTATAGCCGTTTTAAGAGTAGTTTTATATTTGACTTGAAACTTGATAGGGTTGTTAATCATATCTTCTACAAGGGACTTAAAATATCCTATTACTTTCTCTGGAATATGGTCATAGAATTGAGCATACAAGGAACGGTTTTTATCGACAAATCCTCCTTCACTATCTTGTTCCTGCTCATTGAAATATAATTTCAATTTAAAGCGACAAGGAACTCGTAATTTATTATTTGGAATGCGAGATTTTTGTTGTGTATTCATACTTTTTGTTGTATATTTGTATTGAGGCTCTGCTGGAGAGCAACCTCAACTCAAGGCTAATTTTGTAATTTATTTTGCAATTTAGTTGGGACAATCTTGCTGATACGTCAGTAAGATTTTTTTTTGTCTAATTTTTCGGAATACATCGGTTATTTTTTCCTCTGCATTCCAAAGCGCAGCACTTTTTTTCTCTATCTTATTTTGGCTTTTTTCTTTCTTTGTTTTTCTTCGTTCCCCCCATTAGCCAGAGGGGAAAACTCTTTCTTCGTAATTTCTTTATACAGATTTTTGGTTTCATAGTGTATTTTTTCTTTGTGTTTGATACCATCTGAACAATTCGGAAAAATTTACCGACTTTACATGTATTTATATGTAATTTCTATATACAGAGAAATATTACATAGAAACACTATAATAGTGGTATTTTTTTCCGTATTATTCATTTTTGATGCTTTTTTTAGGGTGTTCTTTATAGGGTTGCTTTTTGGCAACTTTTAAAAAATTTTAGAAAAACAAGACTTCTGTTTTAAGGCTTAAAAAACGTGTTGTACGGACACTCTTTCGCCAAAATAAGAACTAAGTAAACGATTATAGATAGTGCAAACTGGACTGTTTCTGATGCCTTCAAAGGCATCTTTTGGACACTTAATAGTAAGTCTATTTGTAGCGTGTAGGTAGGATTCAAAAGAGAACTTTTTTAGTAGCTCTTTATGCTCCTGTGAAACTCCTTCAATACTCATAATATCTTTCAGAAGTGTGTGGAATTTTTGTGCTTGTGGGATTATCTTTGTAGTCGCTTCTACAATAGTTATTCCCTCATAGGTTTTTAGATGTTCGATGTCTAAGAAGATAGAGAAATTGAACCATTTACGGTAAACATCTTGCTCTTTTTTTGGCTTGAACATAAAGCCAGCTTTACACAATTTTTTGATATGATTGCGTATTGTTTTTTCGGATTTTGTTCCACGCTGGGTAGCTATTGATTGATTGTTTGTAACCAATACAGCGTACTTTTTGCCGTTTGTCCATGTGATTATTTTAGTATCTGGACTTTTGTCTTTTCGTAGTCTGACAAAAGTATCATAGATGAATAATAAGGTAGCCTGTTCATTGCTATTTATTGATTCTCCTACTTCTTTGCCTTCGTTGTAATCATCTAGCTTATTTAGCAGACTACGGTGCATTTTTTCGTAACCAATAGGTGTGGGTTTATTGATTACTGGTTGGGTCTGATTCATTTTTTTGAGTATTTAGTTGGGAATTTTTCTTTGAATTTTTCTTTGAATTTATAGGTCTTTTGGTGTTTTTTGTTTCTGGGACTTTCCCTATCAGCTTATCAACTAGATAGGGAATTAGAGGTATTTCCTCTCTAAAGTCTATTTCTAAAGTCCCTTTTAAGCCTTCTTTTGTATAAAAAAGTCTTTTTACTTCGCTAGAAGAATCCTCTTCTGTTTCTAAAGAGAATGATTTGATTTTTGCTAATTGTTCTGAAAATTTAAGTATTGATGTCATTTTTTGATTCAAGTTTATTAATTATTATTTGATTGCTTTTTTCTGAATCGTCTAAGAGATGAATATTTATCGTTTTGGGGATAATCATCTCAATACAAGACCACCATTTCACTTCTCTAAAAAAATCTTCGTATACGTCTGAATGGCTTTTTTGTGGGTCAGAATTTACTGGAATCCAAACGTTATGGTCTTCTCTAAAAAGAGAAGCACTAATAATGTAACTGGTTGTTTCTTCCCTAGAATAGTTTGTTACAACTTTCAAATCTTTAAATTTTAAAGGTTGTTTTTCTAAAGTTTCATATACTATTTCAATAAAAAGATTATTCATTTTGTATCTTGTTTAGATTGCCAAACTCTAGTTTTCTTACATACAGTCAAACCGTTTTTACTTTCTTGTTGGTAAATAGGAATTCCTTTGTAAGTAACCGTAATTCCTATATCTGAAACATTCTTTATGTTTCCAACTTCCTTAATAAAATTATATACTTGACGCAAAACATCTGACACAACGTTGTTATTAGATATTTCTTTGAGTTGTTCAAAAGTAGGTGGTTTTTCACTCATTTTCTGCTTCCTTTTTTTGGTTGATAATCTTAATATTTTGCTTCAACTTCTTTATACTCACTTCTGCTATGAAGGCATAAGGAGGATTATCCATAGAGCAATACATAAATCCTATTTGTCCCTCTTCATTTACAAAAACATTGATATTCCTTTTATATCCTCTGTCTTTGTTGTACTGCTCTGTTTCTGCATCTAGTTCGTGTAGCTCTATCAGTTCTTGTAGAACAGGAGCTAGTATTTTCTTTAGTTTAGTTTCTATACTCATAATTTAGTGAGGTAAAAAACATTTTCTTATTTGTTGCTCAGCTTGACCATGTGCAGATAAAAATTTTCCTTCATCTATCACTTCAAAATCATTGTCTTTTGAGATGTCAGAATTATAATTACCTGTATGTATATATTGTGGTTCTGCTATGCAGACTTCTACAACTTTATACCCTTTTTCTGTTTTATCTATACAGTAAAAAGTAAAATCTTTGTCAAAATAATAGTTTTTCATACTTTTTATTAAGTTTTAGAGAGAAAAAACCCTATCCCAAAAGAATAGGGATTTTTGAGAATAAAGATTGCAAAACATAATTGCATTTTTCTAAGAAATTTAGGGCATACGAACAACTGTATAACCACTTTTGATACTGGTGTCCAAACTAGCGAAGGCTGGTTGGTCTAAGAATTTTCTAGCTATTGTTTTAGGTAAATTTGCTTTAAAATCTTCTATGATTTCCTCTTTTTCGTTTCGGACTATGGTGCGAACATAATTCTTTTTACCTGTTGCAGATAGCCATAATTCGGTAAGAGTGGTTGCAAATTTTTCTACTGGAACACTTACATCTGGAGTAGATTGAGTGGTGGTAGTTGGGTTTGAAGTTTGAGTTTGAGTATCCATGATTTTTTGAATTTTAGTTGGTTTTTGATTAGAAATAGTATGCAACGTTTTCAGAACGTTTGTGCAACGGATAATTTTATCCGTTTTTATCCGTTGCAAAAGTGCCGTTCTATCCGTTTCAGTCGTTATTATCCGTTTTTATCCGTTGCAATTATCCGTTGCACTTTTTTTTATAAATTTTTTTTTATCTATCGGTAAACTTGTCCTCTTGTTCCTGCTCCTTTCCGATGATAAGTGTTACGACAAGTGTCAGAACAAAAAAGCGCATCCGAACGCTTATTATCCAAGCTAATATTGCAGTTTCTACAAGTGTGATTTTGACTACTTGCTTGAGGATTATTTGGGTTTGAATTTTGATTAAATCCAATCGGATTGCTTCTATTTTGTGCTTGAAAACTTCCTAAAGTTGGCTGCTGATATTGCGTAGTATGATAGACATTCATTGGTGGAATAATATTAAACGAAACACCTTCATCAAGCGCAAAACGATAATATGAATATTCATAGAAGTAGCCATAAATACAAAGTATTTCTAACACTAAAACTATGATTCCTGCTATCAGTGCGTTTTGTGTTCCGTCTTGGTCATTTACTGATAAAGATGCTTTTTTATCTGATTTAATTTCTGCTAGTGCTGCTGTTTGCATTTCTAAGAGCTTGTTTTTCTGCTCCTGTACCTCCTTCAAACTCTTACCAGCATCTAGTTTTAACCATTTATTATTGCTTTTTTTGAGTATTTCATTTGAACTACTAATAAGCAAATCATAACTACTTATTTGCTCGGCAAAACTTGCTTTTATACTATCAGCTTCGTGATTTGCTGAAGCTGTAATTTCTGTACTTTTATCTTGGAGAGTTGCCGAAATATAAGCTCCACCTGTTGCCGAAATTACGATACTGGCAAGTGTACAAGTTAATAAACCAATCCAAGACATTGCACTAGCTCCATCGCCTATTGCTTTTGATTGAGCAATAGATTGAGCAGATTCGGCTTTCATTTTTTCAAGGGCATAAAATATTCCTACTGCAAACAATCCTATGATGATAGCCATTGCTATCATTTCTATACTGTCAAAGTTTGGTGCAAAGGTTTTTCCTACCAAATAGGCTGTTATCAATCCTAAAAGGAAAGAAACAATGTGATAGAAACTTTTTAAAGACTTTATTATTTTGAACGAACCACGACGTTTTTGTGCTTGTGTAGTTGGTGTGAGCTTTTGGGCAGCTTGTTCATAATAACCTTTTGCTTTAGTTTCATTTAGAGCCTGTTCGAATGGGTCGCCACTATGACTTTCACTTGGCTTCCTTCCTAGATTACCGAACGCTTGGAGTATTTTGTCTGTTGGTTTCATAGTCTTGTATAGTTTGAAGTCTGTGTTCTAAAACATCTATTTGTGTATCTAAATTACCATCTATGAACATCTTATCCATTAAGGCATCAAATCGTTCTTTCCTTAATTCGTGTTGCAAGATGATACGCTTTAGTTTTTTTATTCTTAGTTGCTTTTTAAGTAAATAAAATAGACAAACGATAAGTAAAAAAATAAGTAAGTAAGTCATAAATTCTAATTTTTAGTAGGTTCAGAATGCTGTGAATACTGTATTTTAGTTCTACAACTTTCACAAACTTTTACATCAATCGTTTCAAATGGACTTTCACAAACAATACAATCAATTTTTACTGGAGTTTTATTTGGGTAAAGTCTGCGAACATAGTTGTCATTTTGCTGCTGCAAATAGTCCTTTTTTCTAGTTTCTTTTTCTAGTTCTTCTTTTAGTTCCTTAGCTTCTTTTTTGTGCTTTTTGGACTTATAAAAAGAGAAAAAAGTAGCTAAGAAAAGAGAGAAGTTTATAAGAAAGTTAGTCATTCGTTTTTGCTAAATTTTCGTCTGGAAATAAGGCTGTTTGTATTCCTCTAATACTATCTTTTGCTAAGACTATTATCTCTTGTAAAAGAAGTTGGTCATCAATACTTATTTCTAGTTTAGGAGGTTTTTTAAGTGCTTTTTTATTTTTTGTGTACTCTTTTGAATACTCTTGTAATTTATTTCTAACACGGTTTATTTGCTCAATCTTAGCTTTTTTTTCTTGTGTGTGCATTTCAAAGGGCATTTTTCTTTTCATGAGTGTAATTATTTATACGGTAGAGAATAGAATTAGCACTTTTAATTAAATCTAGTTGTCTTTGTGCATAATCCTTTTTTTGTTCAAATGCTTCTAGTAAAATTTTTTGAATCGCATCATGGATTTTCTCTTGTACTTGATGCTCATGTATGACCTCAAAAGATTCTTTTAGTAAAATTTTACTTACTTTCTTACCATCTCTTCGTTCTAAGAAGTCGTCAATAATGGTAGTAATTGTATAGCCGTGCATTCTCAAAGTGTCGAACTTACAAATTTTCATTTCTCTAATCAGACGAGTATAAAAAGTAACTTTACCTTTCGGATTTTTGGGTTTATCATTGTTTATGTAAAGCATAATTTTTGAGTAATTTAGTTGGGTTTTGAAATTGATTTGAGTTAAAAGTAGCGTTCCCACCACTCTTGAATTTTTCTAGGCATAAAGTCTATGACAACGGCATCTATGAAAAGAGCTATAAGAAACAGACTAGCTAAAAAAGCTAAAATACAGATGACAATTTTGACAAATAATAGCATCGTTTTAGTTGAGAAAGTTGGGAGAAGAAAATTTTAGTTTTTTCATGGCTAATTCCATCAGTCCTATCACACCTTGGAGTAGGACATTAGCAAACTTATTTTTGCCTACAAAGTGATTGAACCCTAACGAACAGATTTTTCCAGTTTTTTTATCAATGCTATTTTCGTTAGCCACAGCACCAAAAACAAGAACATTTATATCATTTTGTTGTGCATAATCATTAATCATGTTTTTAATTTTAACTGCATGATTTTCTAATTCTTGTTCGTGATTCATATTTGAGTAATTTAGTTGGGTAATGAATGAAAAATTGTTTTTTTTGAACTAGGTAAGGGATTCGAACCCTTGCTTTAGGCTGCTTCTAGGAATGCTTTTTTTTCGCTTAATTCCTACTATTGAAGACTGACACCAGCGTACTAACCACTATACTAACCTAGCTACGACCTAAATAATACCTTCTTTTTTATGAGGACAAAGAACGTCCTTGTATTATTTTTGGTCGGTTTCTTTATTTCTTAAAAGAAGGTAAAAACAATATTTTCACCTTCTATTTGTACATTTACAACACTAATTTTATTCCTCTTCATTTTTGAAACGTTCTTTCAAAAAGTCTAATTCTATCTGCATTGCAGATAGTTTACTTTCTAAATCATATACTTTATCACGGTAAACGTTCTTTTGATTTGACGCTTCCCTAAGCTCTTTGCTCCATAATTCGGCTCTTCCCATTGCATAATCTTTTAATTCTGCGTGGTATTTTAGTTTCTTGTTTTGTTTTACCAAATTTTGATTTTCCAAAACAAGCTCGTTATATACTTCTTTGAAAGAAGATACGCCATGAGGATTAAAATTTTCTTTCGCTTCAACTTTTACTTCTTCTGCTGGAAAAACCTCTATAATATCCTCACTATCTACAATCATACTGTTAAATTGAGGGAGAGAACATTCTAAAATTTGCACCCTATCCAATGGACATTTAGCTACTACTTTTGCAGTAGCTACACCTTGAGTAGTGTTTATTCTTATTGTAGCTCCTAAATCGATACTTTGAGTTTTTGATTGAGTTTTCATTTTTTGAGTATTTAGTTGGTAATTTGAGTTAAAAGTAGCGTTCCCACCACTCTTGAATTTTTCTAAGTATAAAATTTATAGAAAGTGCCAATACAGTAGCAAAAAAGGTTAAAACAAAAAGAATACTTTTAACAAGGAATACCATCTTTTGAGTTTAGTTGGGTTTTGGAATGAGTAAAGTTTTTTTTGATTGAATAGAAAAAGGAAAATTTATTTTGATGATTCTCTAATCTCTTTCATTTTGTTTGTTACTTGAGTACGTTCTTTTTTCAAAGTTTTGTACGGTTTGCTGTCTTTAATTAACACTTTCATGGCATCTGTTAAGGATTGCCATTTTTGTTGCAAATCAAACATTTCTGCTTTTTGCTCTTGTGTTAAATTAGGTTGTTTTCTTGCCATTATAGATAGTTATTTGGTGGTTAGTTCAGCTTCAATTTCCTTTTCTAAATCTCTACACATTTGTATAAATTTTTTAGGACGAGCAACAACTAATTTTACAATCCATATCAAAAACAATGATTGTTGCCCTACTTTTTCATCAATCAATGCTTGTACAAAAGCATCTTTTAACTTCATCGGTACTTTTCTAACTCCAATACTAGATAGCTTTTTTTCAGTTGGTTGAGTTGTTGGTTCGTTTTTTTTCATAGGGAATAAAACTTTTATACGATTTTGTTCGTAATTTTGTGTAACTTGTTAGTATCTATACGACAAAGATGATAAATAGTTTTCTTAAATGCAAAACATTTTATCATATTTTCGTAAATATTTTTTCATTTAATTATAACTAACTATGAATCAATACTTTAACTTTTCGGTAGCTCGAAAAGAATTAAATCTAAGTCAAGAAGAAATGGCTGAAGAGATTGGAATAAGTAGAGTTACCATTGGTAATACAGAAAGAGGAAAGAATTTAAGTCATCAATACCTCAATCATTTGGAGAAAAAAGGTTATTCAAAAGAATGGTTATTAGGAGAATCAGATGTCAAAAAAACCTTAAATAATGATTTTACAAAAAATGATAAAGAATTTATCATTTTAGAATTAAGAGAGGAAAATAAAGAACTCAAGAAAGAAAATAAAAGTCTTCGTCAAGAGCTATATGACCTAAAAGATAAGTTTATGGCATTTCAAGGTTTTGTAATGCTTCATGCTCATAAATTCAAACAAGATGAATTACAGAGTTTAAGTAACAGTTTGGGAAAGGATAAGACGTTATTAGAACATGGGTTTGTAGCTGTCAAAAAAAATGGTTACAAATCTAGTAACGTCTTATTTGAGAATTAACTCAAATATCCCATTTCTGAACTATAAAAATAGTTTTTGTGTTGTTTTTTGAGTAGGCTATCAATCCTACCCACTTGGCAAGAAAAATAGATACAATAAAATCGAAGAAAAAATAGTTCAATCAAAACTTACTTCTTTTCGCTTAAAAGTCGAATTGCAGAGGCAATTCACAGTTTTGAGATTAACTTTTTGATTTTTATCTGTCTTTCAGAAATAAATTTCAGGTCAACTAGGACTTACTTCTTTTGCCCAAAAGGCAAATCACCTTTAATGATTACCAGTTCTAGAATTACCTATTTTTAAATTTTAAATAATTACAACTTATGGAAACAACACTTCCAACAACTACAAAATTCTCACATATTTCTTCTGTTGCTGTTCGTAACGAAGCAATTTATGTAATGACTGATTTTGCCCAAATCAATGATAAGATTAATGATAAATTAGGTGATAAAATCAGTAATGCAGAAGACAAAAAACTAAGACAAACTACGTCTGTTTTGATAGCTAATTTGGCTAAATTAGGTTATGGAGTAGATGAAAAACTTTTGACGGCTCTCAATAATTTGCCAACCAATTATCAGCTTATGATTGCTGATAAGTTTAAAACAATAATGGGTGTAAACAAAAATTGGACTCCTTTAGTCAAAGGTTGGGATACGCCAACAGGTGAAGATATTACTGACCATTTGATTACTTGGTTTGTGAATTTATTTGCAGATAAGAATGGTAAAAACAGAGGAACTACTTTAGCCTGTGGACATACAATTCCTGCCAATACATTTCCTTTAGAGCGTTACAATGGTTGTCCTTTCTGTGGAACTCCTTTTAAATTTGGAGAGCTAGAAGATGCTAATTTTGGACAAGGAAGTAAGCTTAAAATTCTTTCTTTGTGGGCAGATAAGGAAGCAAAAGCCTATTTTGAGGATTTATTGACTTCTCAAACGGCTCTTGATGCGACACAAGTCGATAGCTTACAAAAAATGATTGAGGCATACAAAGACGAAGAATTGCCAAAGTCTGAAATTAAAATGAAGGAAACTTTAATGGTAGTTATTTCTCATTTAGTAGAACTTGGTAAAGCTCAGAAAGCTCAAGTTTATTTCAAATCACCTGTCGATGTGATGCGTTATTTGTGGTACAAACACACTGGTTTTTTACAAATTGTAAAGCCAAAAGTAATTGTAGAGAGAAAAGCAAAGAATAACAAACATATTGGAAGTGTTATTGTGCCAAATTTAGATAAAAGCGCAGTTGCAAAACTAACAGCAAAAACTGAATTAAAACTAAAATATTCAAGAAAAGAATGTTTTATGGTGGCTTCTTGGCTCAATAATTTAGAAATGAATGTTGATACGATGTGTGAAGCCATGCACCCAAAACGTGAAATGTGGGTTCGTTTTATTCGTGCTTTGCGTCTAGCAGAATACAGCAGAAAAGCAGGTTTTGAGAAATTAAAGACTGTTTTGGATAAATTCTATAACGAAGATTATCAAGTGTGGCAATCAAAAGTAGATGCTTACAGATTGAGAACTGATGTAGAAAAAACAATGCAACTTTTGAAGCAACGCCCTGGGCTTTTTGCTAGGTCTTTGTTTGCAAATATGCTTTGGTTTGGTAAAGATGATGTTTTGGAGGCTTTTTCAGAAGTAATTGATAAAGTTCCTGCTCGTCTTGTCTTTACGCTCAATACGTATGCAGAAACGTATTTCACAAAAGGTGGAACTCGTGCCGTTAAGCCTTTAGGTGGAACAAACAAAAATATTCCTAAAAATCAATTACTTTCTTTGTATGATGAAGAAGGATTGAAATCGATGAAAAAAGGAATTGAAGAAATGTGTATTTTGGCAATGAAAAAACGTTTTGCTGGTCAAACAAACAAAAATAAAACGATTTTTATTGACCCAATGCTTTTCAAAATTCCAGTTTCAATTGGAGATAGAAGCGAAACTGTTCAAGATATGCCTTCTGCGCTTATGGGAACTCGTTTTGATATTGAAGGAGATACTGTGCGTTTGTTTATGCAATGGGGTGAAGGCTTGAAAGCTCAACATTTGGATATGGACTTGAGCTGTCATGTAGCTTACAAACCTAATGTTAACAATTCACAAAAAGACTATAATCAATACGGAGGTTTCTATGAAATCTGTTCGTATAGCAATTTGGTTATTGATGGTTGTAAGCATAGTGGCGATATTCGTTCTATTCCAGAGAAAGTTGGAACGGCAGAATATATCGATATCAATGTAGCAACTTTACGAAAAAGAGGTGCGAAATACGTTACATTTACTTGTAATGCGTACTCAAATGGAGCAATTACACCAAATTTGGTTGTGGGTTGGATGAACAGTAAATTTCCAATGAAAATTTCTGAAAAAACAGGTGTTGCTTATGACCCTTCGTGTGTTCAGCATCAAGTCAGAATTCAAAAAACATTGACAAAAGGTTTAGTTTTCGGAATTTTGGATATTGATGCAAATGAAATCGTTTGGTTAGAACTTTCATTTCAAGGACAAGTTGTGGGACAGCTTAATACAAAAGGTGTAGAAGCTCTTTTAGAAAAGCTAAACGCAAAACTAAGCATCGGAAATCTATTACTGTTGAAAGCCGAAGCACAAAACTTAGAAATCGTAGAAACTAATGACACTGAAAACCCTGCTGATGAAATTTATTCCAAAGAATGGGCAATGAATACAGCAGCCGTTACTAAATTATTGGTGGATTAATTTTATATAACTTAACCGACACTTTTCGAAGTGTCGGTTTTTTTGTATTTTAGTTATACAGTTTTTTGATTTTAACTTTTAATGTGTTCCTTTAAAATCTTAGAAGCTGTTTGAGTTAATTATTTCTGTTTAAAAATGGTCAAATTCTAGTCTAGTCTATTCTACTCTACTCTCTCTAGTTGTTTTTCATCAAATAGTCCTGCTATTCTCTTCAAAAATGCCTTGACTAAAACGAGTTTCCTTCATTTTTACCTTAAACTACTAAATCAAACAGCCTCTTAGATTTGTACTAGTTTAGAAATACAAATACACGGCAGAATGCCGAATACATAGTAGTCACTCGGCAAAGCCAAGCGACAGCAGTTTACCGCTACGGCTGGGGATTAAATATTTTCTTATATCAATTCTGATCTATCTATTTATAAAATCGTCAAACAAAAATATCTTGAATTTATTAGGGTCTTCTTGTCCAAACTTTCTATTATAATCATTTATAAACTCCATTAATGAATAACCTTTAAAAACTCCAACTTTTTTCAACATATTCAAACTCTCTTTATCTTTATTTTTTTTCAATTCTTTTTTGAGAGTTTTTTTAGATAAAAATTTCATTTCTTCATTTGTACCGAAAGAATAAAAACTAGCAGATGTACGAGTAGAAGGAAATCCTGTTCTAGAATCTGTTACTGTGGTTGTGGTATAACCTGCTTTTGTATAATTACCATAAACAACTATTTTTCCAATAGTTATAATTTTACAAGGGTCATCTTTATCATTTACTCTATATACATCTCCATCATTATTTATGTATCCCCAAATATTTCCTTTTCTTATTTTTATTTCTGTCTTCTTTCCATTTTCATCTTCAAATGTAACAGTAAAATGTCCTAAAATATGATAAACACTTGAATAGATTCCATAGTCTGTTAAATTGTTATTCAAGTAATCTTCATGAGTTTTGTAAACTCCTGCTTGAGAAAAAGCAAAGTTAGAAATCACATATGACAAGAATGTAAGGATAAAATATTTTATAGTAGTGTACATAATCTAATTGGTAAGTCAGTAATTTTATTAAAATACTAAAGTTAATAAAAACTAGATACTCTACCCTCCGTTCGTCATAGTCTTCTGAAAAATAGTCGTTAAGCGTTGTCTATGACTACGATTTATCATTTGAGCAAGTCTTAGACTTGCAAAATCAGTAGGTATTTTTTTGTTTAGAATCCAAATATACTCTGATTTTATGTATTTGTATGTAATAATTTAAATAAAAATGTGGAATTAAAGACTTCTTCACGTCGTTGTAGGTCTTTAGTTTCAGCCTGCCGTTACAATGACCAACAACAAATATACAGCACAAATCTAATAACTTTCCACCAAATCAAAAAAACAGATTTACTTTCGGTCTGCTCTAACTAGACTGACCTACTTTTAATTAAGGTCAGACCAAAAGGGCAGCACCGAAGATTAAAAAGAGTAGATTAACTAATTGATAATCAGTAAGTACAATTCCGAGTTCACGTTATTTTACTAAATCAATAAAGGTAGTCATTGCTTCTTTTGTAGAAATATATTGGTCTAAACTTCCATAATTTCCATTGACAGCATAGCTAATAATCGTTTTATCTTTTGGAAAATAAATCATATTAGCATAATATCCAACGGCATCTCCACTATGCAAATAAGCCGTTCCCTTGTGCGTTTCGACTTTAAAAATTCCTAAACCATAAGAAATAGGAAAAAAGTTTTCATCTCTTTCTTTGGGTTCAAATACAGTCAGCATTTCAGCTAGACTATTTTGATTGATAATTTCCTCATTCATTAAAGCCTTAAAAAAAATAACTAAATCGTGAGAGTTGGATAATAGACCACCATCAGCAGTAAAATAATCCCAACCACTTTTATAAGTGCTTTCTGTCAGATTAAAGTTTGAATACATATCTATATAACCTCTTACCAATCCTTTAGGAACAGGGTTTTTAGCAGCAAACGCTGTATATTTTAAGTTTAAAGGGATAAAAATCTTTTCTTCAAAGACTTCATAGAATGGCTTGTTTTCAATTTCTGTAATTAGCATTCCTAGCAAAATATAATTTGTATTGGAATAATACACATCTTCCCCTACTTCGAAATAGGCACTTTGACCATACGCATAATCTAGCAATTCTTCAGGCTGCCACGTTTTTTCAAAATCATTTAGAGAAGCCGTTTGAAATTTTAGACTTTGAATATAATTATAAATTCCACTTGAATGATTCCGAAGTTGTCTAATGGTTGCCTTATCAGCGTTTTCTAATTTAGAAATAACACTTTCCGAAACATAATCAGCAATTTTATCATCTAAATTTAGTTTTCCTTCTTCTACAAGTTTCAAAACCGTAACGGCAGTAAACATTTTTACAGTCGAACCTACTCTAGTTTGGTGGCAAGATTGTAAATTGATGTCATTAAAAATATCTGCCTTTCCATTTGCACCACTCCAAAGTCCGTCTGTTTCTTTATAAATTGTCATCGAAACGCTAGGAATTCCTTTGGAGACTAACTGCTGCATAAATTCTTCATATTTTTGATGATTTTGGTTTTGTTGGCTGCTATCATTTGAGATGGGCGAACAGGTATAAAAATTTTCACTTAATTCTTCGCTTTTTTTACAAGAAGAAAAAATAACAATGAAAAAGAGAAGAGGAAATACTAAATTGATTTTTTGATTGAACATAGGAGAAATAATTACGAATTACGAATTAAAAATTATGAATTATGAAATGAACATTTCATGTATTATGACTTAATTACAGGTTTAATGATGAAAATTAATTTTGCTGTTGTTCGTACATGAGCGACTTATAAGTTCTTTTATTTCGAAACAAAAAATTTGTAACCTACATGGAAATTAATATGAGTCATAATAGGAATAAAACCTGGCGAATAAGGATATTCTGCCCAAGATTGATAGCGAACAAATAATTTGGTACTGTATTTTTCTGATGGTTTGAGATAATAGCCAGCACCAAGTGAAAAAGTAGGGTACAAACGTCCATTTCCTCTATCTTTTTTCTTTTTATAAACTCCATCTACAAGTGCAAATTCGTCTTGTGTAGAAAATGTATGTAAATAGCCAACTCCTAATAGAGCTTGAAGGGCTAAACCAAATTTGAAACGTTTTTCATAACCTAGCTCACTAAAAACAGCAATTCCTTGAGCTAAATCTTTGTGATAAAAATAGGAAGCATTAACTGTCTGAAACCAGTGATGAGATTTTTGAGGAAAGTTGGAATAATACTCTTTTGAGTAATTGAATTCTGTTCCAACTTGTAGACCCAAATGAACAGGTGTAGTAAAAAAACGAGTAAAAGGAATAGCTGTTGATTGATTAAAAATCGAAATCTGTACAGGAATTTTTTGTGCATTTGCAGAAGAAAGACTAAAATAAAAAAGACAACTAAGTAAAATCAAAAACTGAAAAGTCAAAAACTGAAAAATACGATTTTGTTTGCTGAAAATAGATTGGAATTTGTTTGCTTTCATTGAATTTTTAGAATTGCTTAAAAGTAATTTTTGAAAATTTGATTAAGCAAAACTAACTAAGCAAAAAGATAAAAAATAATTATTTAACCTAAAAAACCATTTTAAAATACTCAAAAGGGCATTTTTGAAACTGAAACGGACATGTTTTTAATCTTAATACCTTTGCTCTCGTCAGTGTTCTCCTGACAATTTCTAACTAAACTTGATACCATTCCAAAAACTTAGAAACATTTGCTTTGGCTACAAACTGCTCTTCCAAACTTTTTGGAGAAAGATTAATTTTGAGTTTGCGAGTAGTAGTAGTTTCGTAGCCAATAATACTTTTTCGGTTTGCAATAATTTGACGATTGAGCTGATAGAAATTTTGAGGAGAAAGAAGCGAAGAAAAATGTTGTAACTTTTCTTTTTGATGAAAGCGTTTGCTTTCAAACGTAGTCAGATACATATTTTTTTCTGAAAGCTCAAAAAAAGCAATTTCTTCAACAGGAATTTTAATAAACTCGTGTCCACGATTGACTACAAAATAGGCAGTAAGTTTATTTTTTTGTTCTTCTAATTTTGTCTTTAAGTCTGTTTCTACTTTGGCTGTTAATTCTTCTGTAAGTTTTTTGGTTTCTTGCTCTACCTTTATTTTAAGATTGTTTTCCAATTCTTTTTCTAGTTTTTTCTCTAAATTTTTGGTCAACACTTCACTTCTATTCTTTAATTCAAAATTGATAAAATAAGCTGTATTAGCCAATAATAAGAACATAAAAACTAAAGGTAATTCAAGATAAAATACAGAACTTGTATGAAGTGGAATTTCTAATAAATAAATTAAATACAAAATTTCTATACTAATAATCAAAATCAGAGGGAGAAATATTCCCATCAAAAATTGCTTTTTTATTCTAGTAGAAAATTCGTATTTATAAAAATGAGTGGCATCTAATCTTTTATAAAATAAGTATAAATAAAATCCACATAAATAACTTAATACAAGTGAAAATATGAGGTCTGTATAATAACTAGGATTATTTAATAATTCAGAAAAAGTATTATCATTACCAATATGTACGACAGCTAAGGCAGAAAGTGTATAATAAATAAAAAACCAATATGTAGAAATTACTTTTTTGGACATAATTTAAAAGAAGCAGGCAGAACAAAATGGATTTTGATTTTGTAAATTAGAAAAAAGCCAACAACTTTTATAAGTTATTGGCTTTTTAAGAATAGAAATAAATGATTTTTTTATAAAAAGCTATATTAATTCAAATAAGTAAGAGCTTTTTGCATTTCTTCAAAAGTAACTTCTTTATATTCTAAGTCTATTGGGTCAGTAGAAACTTTTGTGTTTTTGAGAGCCATAAACAGTTTATCCTCTTTTTTACGAATACCGAAAACAGTAATAGATTCATCTTTGGGAATAGATGCAAAGATGTTTTTTCCTTCTCTATTATCTCCTTTCATGACTGAATTAATGTTATTGAATATAATTCTAACAGGACTAGATGAATTGACAAGTAAATCAACTTTTTCATCATCAGGAACACTATAAAATCTATCACAGTTTATCCAACCCATATCACTGACACGCATAATGTATGTTTCAAGTGTAGCTGTTGATACATTATTTACATTTTTTGCAGCTATTGCGTTATAACTGTCTATGATGGATTGTCTAAATTCATTATATCTTGCTTGCTTTTCTTCTAATGCTTTTTTGTAAAAAAACTCTCTTCTTCTGACAACTTGAACATCCTCCTTAAATGGTTTTGCTGTCGTTTTTACGATGGCTGTCCAAACCAAAATAGGATTTTTGCGTTTTTTGTAGGAAATAGTATAATTTTCTTCGCTATCTCGTTGTGTTTTTTTCCAGTTTCTAAATTCGTTTTCTCCTTGTTCTAATATCTCTTTCCAAATATCCAAAGACTGAACATAGAAATTTCTTTTATCTTGGCTACAACTTCTTATTGAAGATAATTGTGTAGTAAAACGAAGTCCTGAACCTGAGTTTACAGTGCGAATAAAAGAAGTTTGAGAAAGAGAATGGTTTGTTTGATACAACTCATCTACAATCAATGCTGTTCCTTTTTTTCCAAGTTCAACAGCTAATTGAATAGTATCATAAACATACCTTTCTTCACCTTCATTATTTGGATAAATTTCTCTTGAAACTTTTGAATACAATTCTAGGAAGCTCGTATCTTTGCTCAAAAATTGTTTTTTATTGTAGTAGTAACTGTTTTTTAGGACTTTATTTTTAGTTGTTACTTTTCTGTGATTTACTTTTCTAAAGCTACTTTCATGTTCTTTACTCGTTGTTACATCCAAATTTTCAGAAAGGGCTTCTACCGTTTCAGAAACTATCTGTACATCTCCACATTCACAATCCTTTACACCACTTAGTTCGTAATCAGGAAGTTCTTTGTTAAAAAGAAAAACAGTTTTATAAAAATCTCTTTTTCTAGGAATGCGTTGTAATTTAATTTTTTCTTTTGTATCAGACCATTCAGAGGGAGGATTTGAAACAGAGTTTGCAGTAGCGTTAGTGGAAGAAGTCAAATAAACACTCATTCCATTTTTATTTCTTTTTTGAGTATTAATGCTAGGCATTTCTATATCAATCTTATTTTTTAAATGAACTTCTTTTCCATCAGAAGTAGACTTTAAGTGAAGCATTCCACCACTTTCCAAAAAACCACCTTTTGTATTGGTGGTAAGTCCAGAAAGCAAAACTGTTGATTTGTCATAAAATTCTTTTACCTCAAAAATAATAGGCTCTGTAATAGGTGAACCATCTTTAAAATGAAAAGAACCAGAATCAATATGAATATAAGTTCCTAAATCACAAAAAATATCTTGCTCTCCATTATTAATGATTTTGAAAGTTTGAGTTTTGGGAGCAAAACGACTAAAAAAGGTAGCCGAATCAGCAGAAGAAAAAGAATCTAATTCATCATCTGAAAACGTTCTTTTACTCTCATCCTTATTTTTATTTTGAGCAAAATTAGTTGAAGAATTTAAAGCATCATTTTCTAGTAATGCTGTTCGCTCATCTTCATTATCTAAATTTGGGCGAAGTGTGTTTGCTGTTTCAGAAGAATCCTCGTTTGACTTTTCGTTTTGCTGTGTCTGACAGCTAGAAAAACTGACTAAAAGTAGAACAGAAAAAACAAGATAAAAATAATTTTGATTCTTTAAAGAAGGTTTACTTTGGGGCTTAGGTTTCATAAGTAGATGTAGTTGGAGTAGTTAGTGATAGTAAGAATAACATTGTACAAACATATTATTTTATAAGTAACGGAAGATTTGAAAAAAAGTATAAATTTTTCATAAAAAAATAAACCTAAACAGTGATAAGTATAATCTTATCATCATTTAGGTTGTGATTTGAGTTTTAGTAGGAAAGATTTGTTTTTTATTTCTGTAAAATAGCATTAAAATCTATTCTGATTTACTAAAATCAGATTTTGTTTTTAAGATAATATCAGCCAGTTGAGGAGAAAAAAGTAATAATTGATTCTTAAACAAAACAAAATATTTTCCTCTAGCTGTATAGATTTCTAATTTTTGAGGTTCTTCGCTTCTAATATCATTCAATGAAAAAATAGCGATTGGCGAAATATTTTTTAAAGAATCTTGAAGATTATCATTTTTGACATACTGTTCGCCCATAACTTGACTAAAATAAGGCAGATATTCGTAAATTCTATTGGTGTCTGCTTCTGCTAGTTCTCTTATTTTAAATGTTTTTCCTGTAAAATCTACTGTAAAACTCTCTTCTTGATTTTGTGGATAAGAAACGGAAAGCGAACGAAATGTATTTGGTGTAGTAGCCAAAAGTGTTCGGTCTTGCCATTCATAAGGACGAATATCGAAAATATCTCTAATCTGTAAATAATATCCAGGTATATAAATCGAATAAGGAGAAGTTGATTCTGCTAACATAGCATACGTTTCGCCTTCGTGAGTACAAACTTTATAATTTCGGATTTGATTTTCACCCTTAAAAACTTCTACATTAATTCCATTCAAAAGAAAGCTATTAATAACATCATCTTTTATACTTTCTGAAACAGGTTTTTTGACTTCAATGCGTTGCATAATTGCCCAAAGAGAAGCTATCATTTCTTCATCAACAACAAAGTCATTATTCATTAGCCATTGGCTTGAATTGGCTGTACTTTGAGTAAGTATTTGTTCTCCCAAAACAAGTTTTGTAATTCCTGTTGTATCTTCTAAAGCATATTTTGTCTCATTAATGATAGATTTATCAGAGGAAGAACTTTGAGAAGGAATTGCAAAAAAAATACCCAACAATAACACGACAGCTAAAAGTGCAAGTAGTTGTAACTTGAGAGAAAAACCTGTATTCGAACTTGGAGATGAATTTTTACTCATAGATGTATTTTTTTGCTATTCTATAAAAAGGATATTTTTTACAAATATACTAAAAGCAATCTTTTGTCTTTTAAGTATTTTGCTATTACTAAACTTGATTAAAAGATTAATTTTGACACTCTACTTTTTCAAGTGTGGTGTTTATTCCTAGCGATTCATCTGAGCTACTAATTGTCACTTTATTGTCTTCTAAAACAAGAGTTATAGAAGTAGTTTCTGTTTTTCCTTCTTGCATAAACGTATAGGTTGCCTGTATTGTATTTTCTTCTAGTGTTCCTTCAAAAGTTCCCTTTCGTTGGTCTTTTTCAGCAGGCAACCAGTTGTAAATACCTGTTACTTTTTGGTTTTCTATGGTTAGATTTAATTCTTCTATATCTTTCATTCCCGAACCATCAGCAAAGAGAGTTTCCTTTCTAAAACAGTCTGTTTTACTAGAAACAGTTTCTTCTTCCTTAGTTTGATTTTCAACTGTTTGTGAATCTTGTTTTTCAGTACTCTGTGTATTATTTGAGTTACTACAACTAGCTAAGAATAAAGCTAGAAATAAGATGTTTTTAATTTTAGATGACATTTTTTTGATAGTTATTGTAATTTATACAGACCATAAAATCTGTAATAAATAGAATAAGAACAAAATTACTTAAAAATTATATATTCTATTAAAGAAGAATTTTAATTTATAAATTTATTCCTGCAATATTAGGGAATATAACATAATTAGTTTTACTAATGTGTGAAACTCTCGTTTTTGTTTTGTCTTTATAATTACTTTTGAGCAATTTTGCATTTAATTATTTATTTTTCAATACGCATTGAAAAATTTCCCTCAATTTATTTCAACCAGCACCATGAGTTTTATAAAAAAAACAACAGCAATAATCTGTTGTATCTTTACAGTCGTGACATTTACAAACAATGTATTTAGTCAGACAGAAACCCAAACACAGCCTAAAACAGATACTAATAGTAACCAACATCCAATAGATTCACGTCCCAAACTTGTTATCGGAATTGTGGTAGACCAAATGCGTTATGATTATTTATATCGATTTTATAATCAATATTCTGAAAATGGTTTCAAAAGACTTCTGAATGATGGATTTTCGTGTGAAAATACACACTATAATTATACACCTACCAATACAGCCCCAGGGCATGCTTCTATTTTTACAGGAACTACTCCAACCAATCACGGAATAATAAATAATAATTGGTATAGTAGAGCTGAAAACAGAATTTTTTATTGTACAGAAGACAAGAATGTACAAGGGCTTGGAACAGGAAATCCAGAAGATAAAAATGGAAAAATGTCGCCTCGTAATCTCAAAACAAGTACAATTACGGATGAACTTCGTTTAGCAACAAACCAAAAAGCTAAAGTAATTGGTATTTCTATTAAAGATAGAAGTGCAATCTTACCAGCAGGACATATTCCAAATGGAGCATATTGGCATGATGCAAGCTCAGGAAAAATGATTAGTAGCACTTATTATTTTGATAAACTTCCTGAGTGGGTAAATGATTTTAATGATAAAAAGCTACCTGATACGTATATAAAAAAAGGTTGGGAATTACTTTTACCTTTAGCATCTTATACAGCTAGTCTTCCAGATGAGAATAACTACGAAGCAATGCCTACAAAAGATAAAAAAGCTACTTTTCCTTATTTTATAGATAAATATGATGGAGCAAAAAAATATAGACAGTTTCCTTATACTGCACTTGCAAATAGTTTTTTAAAGGATTTTGCACAAGAGGCTATTTTGAAAGAGGAACTAGGAAAAGATAAGATTACTGATTTCTTGACACTTAGTTTTTCAGCTACAGATTATGTGGGACATCGTTACGGAATTTATTCAGTAGAAGTTCAGGATACTTATTTAAGATTAGATAGAGAACTAGCTGCTTTTTTTGAGTTTTTAGATACCACTATAGGGGAGGGAGAATATACGCTTTTCTTGACAGCAGACCATGCAGGCGCACCAACACCTTCTCATTTACACGATTTACAATTTGATGCTGATTATTTTGAATGGGATTCTATGAAAGTAGAATTAAACACTTTTTTAGAAGAAAATTATGGAAAAGGTGAGTTTGTAACCTATCTAAGCGATCAAGATGTGTTTTTAAATAGAGAATTAATTATTCAAAAAAAGATTTCTTTAGAAGAGATACAACAAAAAACAAGAGATTTTTTACTTACTCAAAAAGGAATTAGCCAAGCCATAACATCAACTGAACTAAGTAAACAAATTCAGAGAACTGGATTTATGCAGCTCGTTCAAAATGGATTTAATCCTAAACTTTCACCTGATGTAGCTTTTCTTTTTCAATCAGGTTATATGGATTCTTATTATAAAAAAGGAGGTACTGCACATGGAACCCCTTATACATATGATACACAAGTTCCACTCTTATTTTTTGGTAAAAACATTAGTAAAGGAAATACTCACCGTAGAGTAGAAATTACAGATATTGCAGCCACATTAGCATCTTTACTACATCTTCAACAACCAAGTGGTTGTATCGGAAACCCAATTATAGAAATTTTTGAGTAATTATTAAATAATACTATTTTTCTGTAAAAACAAAAAAGCAAATTCTTACTGAGGATTTGCTTTTTTGTTTAAAATAATTAAAAAAGTAGGGTGAAATTTGAATTTTACCGAACATTCTAAAAATAATATTATGAATAAGCCAAAATTTATTATATTTTTGTTAATGAAGTTTAGATATGTGATTAATTTAGTTAATCATACTGACAAACTTCTAAATTTTAATTCTCAATTCAATTAATTTAATTAATCAAAATAAGTTTATGAAGAAATTACTACTACCTATATTAGGAGTAATTTGGCTTACATTCTTTGCTATGAGTAATTCTTTTGCTCAACAGAACGGAGTCATTCGTTGTGCTACTATGGAGCAAGATGCAATTCTAAGAGCCAATAACCCCGAATTAGGAACGCTAGAAGATATGGAGAATATGTTAGCTCCAATCATTAAAGAGAAAAAAGAAGGTGGAGCAAATCAGCATATTGTAAATGGAGTTTATATTATTCCTATTGTTGTTCACGTAATTCATAATGGAGAACCTGTTGGTACAGGGGATAATATTTCTTATGCTCTCATTCAATCTCAAATTGAAACACTTAATGATGACTTTCGTCGTCGTGCAGGTACAAATGGATTTAATACAGATCCTGTTGGGGCTGATACACAAATTGAATTCCGTTTAGCACAACGTAAACCAGATGGAACAGGTTTTGGTGCTGAGATAGGAGTCAATCGTATTGATAGAAATGTTGCAGGGTTTACAGCTCCTCCTTATTCTACTACTTATGTAGATGCAAACATTAAACCTTATACTACAACAACACAAGGATATGATGGAAGTGTATATATGAGTTTTTGGTGTGCGCCTCTTAGTGGTGGCGTTTTAGGATATGCACAATTCCCACAAACTACTTTGAGTGGAATGGATTGTAATCCTGTTAGTACAGTTACTGATGGAGTTGTTCAGACTAGCAGCGCAGTAGGTGGACAAACTGTGCCTAGTTCAGGTGCACCTTACAACTTAGGTAGAACAGCTACACACGAGATTGGACACTGGTTAGGTCTTCGTCATATCTGGGGAGATGGTGGCTGTGGAGTAGATGATTTTTGTGCTGATACACCTACTGCTAGTGGCTCTAACTTTGGATGTGCTACTACAGCAAATTCTTGTACAGACACTCCAGTAGATAGACGTGATATGGTAGAAAACTATATGGATTATTCTGATGATGCTTGTATGAATATCTTTACAAATGATCAAAAAATTCGTATGCGTACTATCTTAGAAACTTCTCGTTTCTCACTTATTAATTCAGTGGCAGCTATTCCACCTAACACAGATGATGCTGGTGTATTAGCAGTTTTAAAACCTATGGGAGATGCTTGTAGCTCTACAGTTACTCCCTCTATTCGTGTGAAAAACTATGGTACTAATCCACTAACAAGTGTAACTATTGAGTATCGTATTGATGGAGCAGCTTTTACAAGTCAAGCCTTTACAGGACTAAATGTAGCTACAAATGGTACTGTAGATCTTGTTTTAAATAACATCACAGGTGTTGCTTTAGGAAATCATACTTTTGAAGCTCGTTCTATTCTTCCAAATGGTCTTGTAGATCCTTTCACAGATTCAGATTTATCAAACTCTACTTTTACATTAGGAAATGGAACATTGCCTATTGTAGCTGATTTTGAAGGAGCATCGTTTCCTCCAACTTCTTGGGAACGCCAAAATCCTGGAAATGATTGTAATTTATGGGTAACTGATGCTTCTCCTACTTTGGTAGGTTCGAATGGTGCTCGTACTAAAGCAGGTTTGGTAAGACATCATACCTATACGGGGTCTGGACAAGAAGATATTTTGATTTCTCCTTCTATTGACTTAACAGGCGCAGGTCTAGCAAGTGCAGGAATAGAATTTGATTTAGCGTATCGTAGAAGAAATACTAGTGGAACTAGAGATGAAAGCTTACGTATAGAAGTATCAACAGATTGTGGAGCAACTTGGCAACCAACAGCTATTTATAGCAAAACAGGAGCTGCTCTTGCAACCGTGACTGGAACAACAACAGCTGCTTTTATTCCAACTGCAGCAAACCAATGGCGTAGAGAGGCTGCTTCTTTAAATGCTTATCTAGGACAAAGTATCAAAATAAGATTTGTTACTACCAATGCAAATGGAAATAACCTTTGGATAGATAATGTGAGAATCTATGATGCTCGTCCTGAAATTCAGTTTGCAACCACTGCAACTACCATTACAGAAAATTCTACTACTGGTACAGTTGATTGTAGAGGGTATGAAGATTTAAATATTCCTGTTAATATCACGCTTGCTCCTCCTTCTGCAGTTACAGTAAATGTAGCTATAACAGGTGGAACAATGACAGCCACACAAGATTATATACTTCAAACTCCAACGCTTACTTTCGCTTCTGGAGCAACAACAGCACAAAATGTAGTCGTAAGAGTATTTAATGATAATGCGCTTGAAGTAGCAGAAACTTTACAACTGACCTTATCAGTAGTAGGTACAGATGCTATCTTAGGAACAAATACTATTCATACATTAAATGTAAATGATAATGACGATGTTACACAAAATGTAACTCAAACTATCTTTACAGAAGATTTTGAAGCACAAACTGTTGGAGCTGTTTCAGGTGGATGGACAGTAACAAATGCCACAGCAGGTTCAAATGTGTGGGTATTTGGCGAAAATGGAGGAATGACTGGAAATAATAGTGCTTATATCACTAATAATACTACAAGTCGTCCTTTGGCATATACAAATACTAGTACTTCAAGAACTCGTTTGGTTTCTCCAGCTATAAATACAGTAGGAGCTACAAATCTTCAACTTAATTTTGACTATAAGTCAAATGGAGAAAGTGGTACAACAAGTGTTTGGGATTATGGTCGTCTTATGTACTCTACTTCTCCAACTGGTCCATATACAAATATTACAGGACCTGCTGATGGCGTAGGAACTGGAAATCTTACTAATGCTGTTCCTTTCTTCGGAAAGCCAGCTTTAACTGCTTATAATGTTACTCTTCCTGCTGCTTGTCAAAACCAAGCTACTCTGTATTTAGTTTGGAGATGGGATAATGATAATTCAGTTGGTAATAATCCTCCTTTCACTGTGGATAATATTGTATTGACAGGACAGCGTTTATTAGAATATGATGTAGAAAATACGGTTACTTCTAAACAGGTTTATTTAGGACCAAATAGTACTGTTTATGTTATTAGCTCTAATGATAAAGTAATGGCTAAACTAGAAAATAACACAACTCATGATTATGGTTGTACTACAGTTGCCATTGATAGAGCAGGAACAGGACAAGCAACTTACAATACATTAGGAGATGCAAATGGACTTACTGAGAAGTCTTTATTGATTACACCTACAAACTCTTCTACTGAAAATATAGATGTTACTCTTTATTACACAGATGCTGAAAAAACAGGTTGGGAAACTGCAACAGGACGTTCTTGGACAACTGATGCAAAAATGCAACGTACTGGAGGGGCTATTAGTAATATTACTCCTGCTACACCAACAGCAAATGGTGCAACAAATACAGAGCATAATATCACAACATCTTCTTATTTGACTACTGAACATGCTGTTAGTGCAACTATTAATAATGGTTTTGGTAATGGAAATGCTTCAGGTGGTTTAGCTATTGGTAATCCACTTCCATGTAGTATTACAGCTATTAGCTATGTAGGTCAGAGTGCTTGTTTTAATGATAGATATTCTGCTACTGTTACAGTTACTTACTCTAATCCAGCAGGAAATCTAGTAGTAAATGGACGAACATTTACAGCAACTGCTAGTCCACAAACAGTAACTCTTACGAACTTAGTTGCTGATGGAAATGCACTAGATGTAACAGCATCTTTCTCTGCTGGTTGTACTTTTACTGCAACAGGTTTAATCACAGCTCCTGCTGCTTGTGGAATTACTCCAGGAGGAGGTTCGCCACCTGTAACTGTAGGTGTTCCTACTCGTTTTGTAGCTACTGGAGTTTCTACTTCACAAATTGATTTGAGTTGGACTGCTGTTGGTGGTGCAACAGGTTATCTTCTTTATGAAGGAAACACACTTCTTGCTACTATTAATTCAGGTGCTACTGATAGCTACGAACATACAGGTTTAGAAGCAGATACCTATCACGCTTATAGATTGTTTGCTCTCAATGGTTCTGTTCGTTCTTCACGAGCAGCTCAAACAAATGATGCTACTTTTCCTAATGCTCCTACTGTTGTTTCTACCACACCAAGTTGTGGAACAGGTTCAGCAGGTGTTGTTCTTAGTGGAAGTGGAGCAATATTTAATGTTTATACAACAGAAACAGGTGGAACAGCAGTTGATCAGACTGATAATAACAACTATTCAACGCTTACTATTTCTGAAAACACAACTTATTATATTAGTATGATTGGTGTTTATGGAAAAGAAAGTCAGACTCGTACCCAAGTAGATGTTGTAGTAAATACACCATTTGAAGCAACTATTTCAGAAGGTACTTCTGTTCGTAGTTGTGGTGCAAGTGCTACCTTGACTGCTAATGAAGTAGCAGGAGCAACTTATGTATGGCTAAAGAATGGAGTTGAACTTACTGATAGTAATTCAAGTTCTTATACAGTTACTGGTAGTGGAAGTTACCAAGTACGTATTATGAGAGAAACGTGTACAACTACTTCAAGTAGAAGTCGTGTTATTCTTAATTATGCTCCTATTGCTGAAATTACTAATGGTACTTTAGCTCGTTTCTGTGATAATGGAACGCTTAGAGCAACTGAATCTGCTAATGTTGCTTATTCTTGGACTCTTGATAATGTAGTTGTTGGCACAGAAAGAGAAGTTTCAGTTTCTCAATCAGGACAATATATACTTACAGTTACTGAAGATGGTTGTACTGCTAGTGATAGCATTGAAGTTGAAGTTACTTCTTTAGCTCCTATATCATTTACTGCTTCTGATTCTGTATTCTGTTTAGGTGAACAAGTAACTCTTACAGCTGATTCAGTTAGTGGTGTTACTTACAACTGGAGCAGAAATGGAGTTGTATTCCGTAGTAATGTAGGTAATTCTATTACAGCTAGTTCAAGTGGATCATATAGTGTTACTATTTCTCAAAACGGTTGTACAAGTGCTTCTTCTGCCTCAGTAAGCATTGAGCGTTTAAACATCAGCACAACTTATCTTCGTAATACAGAAACTACTCTTTTCTTAGAGCCAGCAGACGAATCTACTGAAATTAGTAGTGTAGTTTGGTTCTTCAATGGAGAAGAAAGTGCTAGTTTGAGTGGTGAGACAATTACACCAACAGAAAGTGGAACTTA
Source organism: Bernardetia sp. MNP-M8 (assembly GCF_037126285.1). Lineage (NCBI taxonomy): Bacteria > Pseudomonadati > Bacteroidota > Cytophagia > Cytophagales > Bernardetiaceae > Bernardetia > Bernardetia sp. MNP-M8. The sequence continues at coordinate 313,290 of NZ_CP147012.1, read as the reverse complement.
TTCTGCTCTTGTTACATATTCAACAGGTTGTACTTTCCAGACTCGTACTGCATCTTTCAATATTCCAGAGGTGGTTACAGGTGAAGAAGAAGAGTTTATCAAAGCTCTACGTATTTATCCAAACCCTAGTTCAAGTGGAATATTCCAAATTGATTTAGGACAGAATACAGAAGTTGTTACTCTTATTTTGACAGACCAATTGGGAAGAACTTTGGAAACAATTGCTCTACCTTTAGAAGCAAATTCATATCAATTAGATTTGAGTAAATATGCTTCAGCTCTTTATACACTTCAATTCAAATCTGAAAAAGGTATAATTACTCGTAAAATTGTTATTGAAAAATAATAATTTTAGGTAAATAGAGTTTTATATAAAAAAAAGCAACCTTAGAAATAGGGTTGCTTTTTTTGTTTTATAATTTATAGAGTAAGAAAAATCAAATTACTTTTCTCAAAATTTCCCGATCAAATTTCCATATTTCTTCATCAATAGACTTTGTGTAAAATGACTGCGACAGTATTTTCTCTATACTATTTTTTATTTCATTTTCTATTTTTAACTTATTATCTTCAAAATCAATAAAAATTCCAGCTTCTAAAGGCTTTATAAAGTTTTCCCATTTTTGATTCTTAGAAATAAGCATTGGTTTTTTATAAGCCAAACACTCATAAAATTTAGTAGGAATGCAGTTTTGTGTACTTTTATTAAATGAGTAAGGCAAAATTACAAAATGGGTTTGTTGAAGGTGTTCTAATAGAATTTTGTGAGAAATAGGTTTTGAAACAGAATTATTTAGCAACAAAATAGATTTTTTATTTTCTATAGCTTCTATAATTTTTTTAGAATAATCGGTATCCGAACAATAGCCAGCCAAAATTAAAGTGGCAGAAAAACCTTGTCTTTGTAATTCTTTTTCTAGCTTTTTGAAAAATAAAATACCTTCTAAAGTTCCATAGGTTTTTGAAAATGAGCCATAAATAAGAAACTTAATTTCTTTTGTTTTAAAATAATCAGAATTGATAAAATTAGTATCAATCAAATTTTCTTTCAAAAATTTATTTTCCAAAAAAATATAATTTGTCTTTCTCAAAAAAGATATTTCTTCTAAATAACAGCGTTCTGCCAAAAGATATAAATCAACAAAAGAAGACGAAAATTTCTCAAAACTCCGAATCAAAAAAGCAATTGATTTTTTTAAAAAATGAGGGTAATTGTCTTGATACAGAATATTAAAAACATAATTTTCTTGTAAATCATAAACTAATTTTATCTTACTTGATTTTGAATTAAATAAAAATTTGAAAAACAAAGTAAAAGGTGTAAGTTCTACTGCACAAACAATAATCGTATTAGGTTTGAGTTTTAAAAGCTGATTAAAAACTCTAAAGCCAGCAAAAAAACGCCAAAGTCCTAAACGGTTCTTATTTTTTTGAGAAGTAAATAATTCTATAAAATTAATGTTTGAATCAGTGTTTTTCTGGTCAAAATCATTAGCAGCTTCAAAACCTATTAGAGTTGTTTTTTTAGAATTTTCTGAATTATGTGAAATTGATTTTGCTATTTTTTGATATGCACGAACATCATCGACAGGTTTCAAAACTGAAAGAATTGCTATTTTTTCGGTTTTCAGTTTTTCTATTTTTGTATTTTTATCACTCTGAAATTCTGTCATTTTTGCCCTTTTATGCTTCTTTTTTTAGATAAAAAATTGCCTCTCACATCAGTTGAGGTCTGCTGAGTTACATTTGTTATAGGTTAATCAAGTAATCAAAATTACCGATTTTAATTTATTTCAATTCTACTTTAAACCAATTTTATCTATGCAAACTCTCACTTCCCAACAAGTAACTCGCATAAAACTGGACGAACTCAATCGTCAGTATCATCAACTTCATATTCAATACAATGCCATTATTGAAAAAGTAGATACAAGTTCAGAATTAAAAGATAAATTTCAATTTCTTTATGATGGACTTTGTAAAATTACCTTTGCTCAAAAACAACTTCATCCAGACGTAGAAAATTTGAGTGTTCTTCAATCTCAATTAGAAACAAATACAGTTTCAGATTCTCTTTTGAAAAGTTGGGTAAATCGCCTTCGAAATGAAATTGAGCAAGGAAAATTAAGATTAGAAGCAGGTTTGGTTTTCGGGCTTGCACTAGAAGATACTTGGCATACAACAAAATCTGTCAATCAAGAAAAAAAAGGTTTTGAGAAAGAATTTATTGAATTAATTAATGAAAAAGTAACGGATTTTAGTTCAGAAAATGAAACTAAATTGAGAGAATGGATAACTGTTTATAGTAACGATTTGGAAAAAATCAAAGAAAAAAATCAAAAATTTGTAGATGAAAAACTTTTGCAACCTGTAACCAAAGAAGAAACTGCTTATATGTTGCATCACATGAAAGCGCATCCCTATCATCATACAAAACTCAAAGCAGAAATTTCTTCGATTGTAAATAAAGAATCTTTAGTAAATGAGTTGGCAGGAACAATTACAGTTTTGCTAAATAATTTTGAAAATTGGAAATGGACAGAAAAGGGGGTAGAACTCAATGTGCTTTGGACAAAACACAAATGGCGACCGTATATGAATACCGATTTGTTAGAATCTTTGCTTTTAGAAATTATAGGAATGCGTTTTGGTCGTGCTTTTAGAGAGAGTTTATTGGAAAAAGATTTTTGGGGAAAAGAAGCAGAATACAATCACATTAAATATTGGCAAAAACAGCTTAGAAATGAAATCACTTTTAAAGAATTCCCTTCTTATATTAATTATTCTCAAGTTACTTTTGAAGATTCGTATAGTGGATATGATGGCAGTATTATCAATGTAATCAGCAATGAAGATACTTATTTTAAACTTCTTCAAGGAATAAATGCTCAATTAGAGGTTTTGAAAACTAGACAAAAACAGCTTAATCAAGCTGCAACCAGTTATGTTATTCAAACTGACCTCAAAAACTATTTCTTGACTTTGCCTCATCAAACTTTACTGATTGTTTTGGAAGAGTTAGGCATTAATCAAAAATGGTTAGCCTTTTTTAAGTCGTATTTTGAAGTTCCTTATTTGTATCAAAATCAAATTCATACAACTCAACAAGGAATTTCTCTTTCTCATTTATTTTCTTCTTTACTTGCAGATGTTTTATTATTATTTTTAGATAAGGCATTATGGACACAAAACGGAATTTCGACCTATCGTTATATGGATGATATGTATATTTTTTGTGATTCAGAAGACGATGCAAAAACAGCTTGGCAAACGCTACAAGATTTTTATAAAATAACAGGTTTGCAGCTCAATAAAGAAAAAATAGGTGTGGTTAGAATTGGAAATCCAAACCCAAAGGAAGCAAAAAAGGAAAGCAGTTTTATAGAACAAATAAGCGAAGAATTAAATACAGAATTGCAATTACCTAACTGGATGTTTCTTTCTCTAAATCAGGAAGGTAATTGGAAAATTAATCAAGATGCAGTAGAAAAATTTGCACACACGCTATCTAAGCAATTGAATCATACTTCTTCTATTTTTGATTTGTGTAACGTCTATAATACACATATTTCATTTTTGCTCAAAAGTTTTGCTATTGGTTATCCACTTGGAAAAGAGCATATTAAAGAAATTAATCAAACGGTTGCTAAGTTTGAAAAACAGCTTTTAGACAACCAAGAAAGTATATTTGAAGTTTTGAAAAAACGTCTGATAACAAAGTTTCCACAGATGGAAGAAGCAATTCAAAACCTTCCTGAAGCGTGGTACTATTGGTCACTTACTGCTGGTGGTTTTGCGCTACAAAATCCTTTTTGTCATATCGTTTCGATTGCTGAGAGTTATAAAAATCTGATTGATGTACCCAAAAATAATTTTGAAGGATTAGATAAAAAACAAATTGAGACAAAACTGAAAGATGTATTTGTTTTTTATAAAAATCGCCAACTTTCGCCTGTTGCTCCCAAATCTACGCCTGTCATGCAAGGACTGATGAATGATTTTATCGATAGAGGAACAGAAGTAAGTGGAAAAAAACAGAATGGTTTAGGGATTTATTGGCAATGGCTTTTATACACGTATGGTTATCAATTATTAGATAGTTTTGGAACATTTCGTTTTTTGCTGACCGAACTCGTGCCTTTAGAAACTATTTTTAATCGCCTTTCTCCAAATTCTGAATCAGAAATTTAATTTTTTAATTCCTTTTGTAAGGAAAAGGCAAATCTTTTCCTTACAATTTTTTATTCAACTAACTCAAGTTGTAGATTATAAGTATTTCAGACTTCCTAGTCTGAATAAAAGATTTTTTAGTCAATTAAAAATTGTTTTACTTTCACAACAGACTAGGAAGTCTGTTATACACAACTTGATTTAACTAATCAAAAGACCATTCTCAACAGGTTTATCAGTTGTAAGAAGAGTTACACCATTTTCATCTCCAATGACTCCCAAAACCAAACATTCGGACATAAAATTAGCTATTTGTTTGGGTGGGAAATTAGTAACTGCAATGATTTGTTTTCCTACCAAAACTTCTGGATTTGGATATTTTTCTGTGATTTGTGCGCTTGATTTTTTGATTCCAAAATCTCCAAAATCAATTTGTAATTGATAGGCTGGTTTGCGTGCTTTTTCGAAAACTTTAGCTTCCAAAATTGTTCCGATACGCATTTCTACTTTTTCGAAGTCTGAATAAGAGAGCATTTATTATATTATAAAGGTTAGAAATTTTAAAATTATTCAGTAATTAGAGGCTTAAAAAAAGATGAAGACGGAAAATGTTCGTGATAGGCAGGGAAATCTTGAAAAGGAGCAATCCATTCAGGCATAGAAAGATGACGAACGTGACGTGATTCTGTTGAAAAACAAAAATCAGTCAATAAAAAAGATTTTGAAATTTGCCTTTGGTTAGCATAATAAGTTGCAGCTTCATCTTTTCTTATAAATTTATAAGAAACTAGTAAAGTTATTCCCACCAAGAGAAATAACCAAAAGGAAATGATATAGATAAAATAGTTTTTCATATACTTTTCAATGATTTAAGACAAATTTATACAAAAATATACAATTATTGAAGGCTTTTTAAACAGCAAATTTATTTTTAGATTAAAAAATCGTACCTTGCATAAAATTACAAAACAGTCTTTTTTATTTTTTAGAGCATAATTTATTAAAAAAATTATCCTACAAGAATAGAGAAGCTATTTTTTTTATAATCAAATTAATTTTAGAGCATGTCAAACAGCGCAAAAAAAGGCGATTTAGTACAGGTACATTATGTAGGTAAATTCGAAGACGGAAATGTTTTTGATTCTTCAAGAGAGAGAAAAGAGCCAATCGAATTTCAAGTAGGAGCAGGACAAATGATAAAAGGTTTTGATGCTGCAGTAGAAGGAATGACACTTAGCGAATCAAAAACAATTACTTTAGCACCAACTGAAGCGTATGGAGAGTCAAATCCAGAAAATATTGTTTCTTTTCCTAAAGATAAATTGCCACCAGAAATGAATCCAAAAGCAGGTGATCAGCTTGCTCTTCAAGGACAAAATGGTGAGCAAATTCCTGTTGTAGTTATTGAAGCAAATGAAGAAGGTGTTGTTTTGGATGCAAATCACCCAATGGCTGGAAAAACTTTAGTTTTTGAATTAGAACTTGTTGGAATCAATCCATCAACAGTAGAAGGTGGAACGCTTGCTGACTAATAGCAAATCCATTTCAAAATAAATAAAAATGCTATTTCTATTTTAATGATAGAAATAGCTTTTTTTATTTTTACCTCAAACCTAAATCATTTAGACTTTCATCTACGTAAGAAGCTGATAAAATATGTTTTTCTTGTATTTCTTTGTTTTCTAATCGATACAAAACAGGAAACTTATCCATTATTCCAGTTTGATAGGCTTTACTTTCTGTATCTAAGACCAGAGATTCAAATTTCTTATCTGCTAAGTCTATTTCTTTGCTCATCAGCATCAAACGAATATCCTTTATGCTTCTTTTGGTTGTCAGGACAAAACCAATTGTTTTGTGTCCGATATTTCGTTTCATAAAGTTTAATGATTTATTCCGACAACCAGAGCAGCCTTCTACTGGAATAATAAGAATATAGTTCTTACCCTCTACAAACTCTTTTGAAAAGCTATCTAAAAGTTCTTTGTCTTTTGTATAATTTTTAGAACAGCTTACTAAAGCAAAAACCAAAAATATCAAAACGATTACTTTACTCATCTTTACTTTATTTTTTTAGGTTTATACAAAGTAAAAGACAAAGCTCCCTCATCATTATTTGGGTTCTTTGGATTGGCATTAGAAACCAATAAACCATCTCTAGTTGCCATTACATTTCTAAAATGCGTATCTTTTGGAAGTGTTATTTCTCCTGCATGATGGAAGTTTTCATCTGCTATGACTATTGTAATAGGTCTGTCATTATAGCTATTTGGTTTGCCATCTAAATCTTTTTCTTCTATGCCTTCTAAAATCACAGAGTAGAATAGGTTGCTTTTTTTATCAGCAAGAATCAAGAAATGGTTATCATATACAATTCCATTATCTCCTCTTCTTGATTTCTTTGCTTCTTCATTTAAAAATCCTTTCCTATGAAGTAGAGTTTGTTGATAGTCTTTCTTATTTTTGCTATGGTAAATAATTCCAGTAAAATTAGTCTGTTGTAAAAATATTTCATTAGAGAAATGCGAACTACAACCAAAAAGAGAAATAGGAAGTTTTTCTGAAGCTAAATATATGGGGATTTGTGGTTCTGTAAAGTCAAGTTGTTCTGTATTTAGGTCAAATACAGCAACCATTTTTTTGCCCTTTATTAACTTTTCTGTTACCTCTGAAATATGAAGTCCTGAAAACATATCAGATGTAAAATATGCTTTATCTCCATATATAGAAAAATTGGAAGTCATTGAGGTAGATACATTGAACATATATTTTTGTGGCAAAGAATAATGAGCTAATATGTGACCTTCATTATCTACTAAGTTGATTTTTCCATGTCCTGTCTCAAAAATATAAATAGAATCAATATTTTTGATAAAAAACTTAGTTACAGAGTGTATTGCTTCTGTACCTGTTTTTTCTAATTTTATTCTTTTGTATAGAGTTTTTCTATCTAAATCATAAAAATCAATGGAGTGAATAGCTTCATTTCCTTGTATATAATACTGAGTTGTATCTGCATCATAATAAACAGGATACTTGCTCCAATTTTGACTAACTGAATCAATGGGAATGTTAATCTCTTTTACTTTTTCTAATGTATATTCTTTGTCTGAAAAAGTTATCGGAAGTGTTAGTATATCATCCAATGATTTTTCATCGAAGTTATTGACTTTTGATACATTACTCTTTACAGAATTTTCTGTATTTTGAGAGCATGAAACGATAAAAATAAATAAAACTAATAATACAAAGTTACACTTTTTCATTCTGATATATGGAAATATGATAAAGAAGATAAAATGCAAGAACAAAAATAAGTTGCTTGCATTTTATGTTTATTATAAGAATCTTAATAAGATTAATTACCACCACCTTTACAACAAAAATGTTGATAATATGGCCCACTACAATCTAGTCTATCTACGTCAACTTCACTACATCCTCCACCTTGACTGATACACATTTCACATGGACTTGCATTTCCTCCATCATCTGCTGGATCGTATACTTCCAATTTTGTTTGTGCTACTGAAACACCACCAACAGATATACTAAAAACTAAGGTTAAACCTAACAAAAACTTTTTCATATTCCTAAAAATTTAAAGGGTAAATGATAAAAAAAATAAATTTTGTCTTATTTTTAAGACAGTTCAAAGGTATTTTTTTTTTTTTTGTAAAATACAATACATGTTATATATTTAATATATTTTAACTTTTGTTTAGGGTTTAGTAAAATAAAGCTTTTTTTTTTATATAAAATTTATTTTTTTTATGCTAAAAATGGTAACTTTACACTTTAAATAAAACGCATAGAGTTATCAAAAATAGAATTTTATATGTATTGGACTATTCTAATAAATAAAAAAAATTTATATGTAAGTATTTGGTTTATAGTATCTTTAATTTGTGCTTCTTGTAGTTCTAAGGCTATTTCTGATTCAGAAAAAGATCTAGAAAACGGCATACAAAACAGCACAAAGAAAAATTCTAGCTATAAAATCAAACCTACTAAAGTAGAGATTCAAAAAATAAAAAAGCAAAATTTAGATTATATTATCTATACCAATGGAAAAGTAGTAGCTCAGCAGCAGGCAGAAATAGGTTTTTTGGCAAATGGAAAAATAGAAAAAGTGTATATCCAAAATGGCGATTATGTGCGTCAAGGGCAAATCATAGCAAGTCTAGAAAACATAGAAGCTGTTTTGAGATTGCGACGAGCCAAAGAAGAAAAAGCCATTAAAAATGATGAATATCGTAAATTATTTATTGATTTTGGTGGAGAATGGGGAGATAAAAATTCTATTTCTGATACATTAAAGCAAATATTAAGAACTCGTAGTGGGCTTGCTCTTTCCGAAATACAAGAAGCAGAAGCAACACAAAGCTTAGAAAACTCTCTTTTAAAAGCTCCTTTTTCGGGAAAAGTAGCTAATCTTTTTGTAAGTAAAGGTACTTTTATTTCGGCTAGTTCGCCTATTTGTGTCTTGTATAGTTCTGGAAATTTGGAGGTGGAAGCCTTTGTACCTGAAAGTGAAGTTTTGATTTTGTCAGCACAAAAAGACACTAAAAATAAACCGAATAAAGCTACTATTTCGCCTATTACTTCGCGTGCAAATTCTATCAGTTATGAAAGTTATTTAATAGACATCAATCCACAAGTAGAAAATGAAGGATTAGTCAAACTTCGTTTTGCATTGCCTTCTACCAAAGAAGTTTCTCAAAATCTACTCCTTAATATGAATGTAACGGTAGCTTTGCATATTCCACAACAGAAAAAACTTGTCGTGCCGAAAGAAGCCATTGTTTTACGTTCTGAAAAGGAGGTTGTTTTTAGTTATAAAGATGGACGTGCTTTTTGGAATTTTGTAAAGACAGGAAAAGAAAACGGAAAGCAAATCGAAATTTTGGAAGGATTGAAAGAAGGACAACAAATCATTATTTCTAATAACCTTCAACTTTCGCATGATGCAGAAGTGGAATTAATATCAACCGTCAACGAGGTTTCTAACCGTCGTTGAGGTCTTACTAGAATCCTCAACGACGGCTTTAGCCTCGTTGACAGTTAAAAATCATGAACAAAAACCAAAACCCTTTCTTACATTTTTTATTTAGCCGTCCTGTAGGTGTCTTGATGGCTATGTTGGGTATTTTGGTGTTGTCTTTAGTTGGTTTTTCGAATCTTCCAGTTTCGCTTTTGCCTAGTTTGGATGTTCCCGAATTAATTATTCAACTTGATTATCGTGGACATTCGCCCGAAGAAATCGAACAAACAATTTTGCGTCCTGTTCGGGAAAATATGCTTACATTGAATGGCTTAAAAAGAACAGAAAGTGAAGCCAGAAGCCAAATAGGTCAAGTTCGTTTGTATTTTGAATTTGGTACAGATATGACACTCGCTTATATTGATGCCAATGAAAAATTAGATAGGCTTTTGGGTTCGCTGCCAAAGGAATTGCCACGCCCAAGGATTATAAAAATCAGTACTGCCGATATTCCTATTTTGCATTTGCAGGTTGTACCCAAGAACCAAGAAAATCAAAATAATTT